>CAUQFM010000004.1:0-61998 GCA_963517295.1 uncultured Vagococcus sp. | reverse complement strand
AAAAAACGTTTTACTCCAAGCAACTGGAGAAACTTATAAACAAGCCGCGCTTTTTCAACCTTGACTATTACAACTTATTTACATACAAAATAAGAGGCTGACTCAAAAATTGTCAGCCTCTTGTTTAAATTGTAATATCCGCAAATTCTCCATTAAGTAACTTAACTATCTCTTTGGGATTAATTTCTAATTGTAAGCCTCTCATTCCCGCTGAACAATGGATTAATTCTAATTCATTAGCTTCTAAAGCAACGAAGGTCGGCAACTGCTTTTTCATTCCAATAGGTGAACAACCGCCATGAATGTACCCCGTTAAAGGTTCTAACTCCTTCATTGGTAACATCTCTACTTTTTTATTTCCACTTACTTTAGCAATCTTTTTTAAGTCTAATTCCTTATTTCCAGGAACTACACCAACTATTGGACCCGTCTTATTTCCCACAGCGACAAGTGTTTTAAAAATACTTGCTTCGTCTAGTCCTAGTTCTTTAGCTGCTTCTTTAGCGCTAGTATGACCTTCTGAAAAAGCATACTCAGAAATATTAAACGCTATTTTTTTTTGTTCAAGTAAACGAATCGCATTTGTTTTATGTTTTTTATTTTTTACCAAAGGGAACACCTTCATCTCTTTTTCCAATCACATCTAAACCTTTTCGCAATTCTGGAATAGATAGTTGACCTGGTGCTGAATTATGTTTCCCAGAAGAAGCGAATGTTAAAACTGAACCAAATAATTCACCAGTCAGTCTTGTTAATCTTCCTACTTCTCCCATACCAATAAGCACAAAAGGAACATCTTCTCTTTCATTATTAATCTTATTAGAACTTTGTAAAATAGTTAAAACATCCTGCATATCATTGGGAGTAACCGCTATTTTGGAAATATCTGCTCCTAAGTACCTCATGTCATAAATCATTTCTGTCAGCTGATTTTCACTAGGAGTGACTTTATAATCATGATTAGAAATTAATACCTTAACATTATTTTGTTTAGCAAAACGAATCACATCTGTTTGTACTTCTGTTAATAATGCTAATTCTAAATCAATCACATCTACTAAACCAGTATGAACCATATAGCGATTCAACTCAAAATAGTACTCAGGTTCAATATATTGTCCACCGCCTTCGTCTAATGTTCTAAACGTAAAAATTAACGGTTTATCTTCAATGGCATATCGTATGAAATAGGCAGCTTTTCTCATAAACGAAATGTCATTAACATACATAAAATAATCAGCACGCCATTCAATTACATCACACTCTAAACGGCTAATTCTCATTGCTTCTGCAAATAGCTCTTCAAAATTACTCGCTATTAGTGACACACACACTTTAGGTTGTTCACTTCCTAGAGTTATGTTTCTAACCTTTAATTTAGACATAATTATCTATCCCATCTATCATTTCTTTAATAATTTTTATAAAATTTCATAAATTAACACCTTTAAATAATTTCCATCTTGAAAAGTTTCAGATATCTCAAAATCACTAGGCAATCTAAAAATTTGTTTCTTAGAAAATTTACGTCCAGTTTCTGAAATACCCTTTTCGACCATTTCTGTGAATTTATTCATCGTTACGTTAGCTGCATTAGTTGAAGCAATCAAATGACCTTTGGGATTAATCAAATCAACAGCTTCCGTTGTTAATTTCCCGTAGTCTTTACTCACTGAAAAAGTTTTCTTTTTATTCCTTGCAAAACTTGGTGGGTCAAGAACAACTATATCAAATGATAATTCTTTTTTCTTTGCATATTTAAAGTAATTAAAAACGTCAATTACAAGAATTTTTTGACTACTCGGATCAATGCCATTCACTCTAAATTGCTCTTCTGTTTTTTCAATACTTCTTTTGGCTAAATCAACACTTGTTGTTTCGTATGAACCACCCACAGTGGCAGCAACAGAAAAAGCACCTGTATAGCTAAAAGTATTAAGTAATGATTTTCCAGCGCTAAAACCATCAATCAAATAATTTCTAACTTCTTTTTGATCTAAAAAAATACCTGTCATTAATCCATCATCTAGATAAGTAGCATAATTAACACCATTTTCTTTAACGATCAACGGCTCTTCAGCAACCAAACCTTCCACAAAAGATGAATTATCTATAGTATCAGATTTAAACCTAATTTTTTCATAGATTCCTTTTACTTCAGGTAGCACTTCTTTTAAAACTGCTAAAATTTGTTTCTTATAATAGTAAATAGTTTCGTTATACCAAGATAAAACTAAATAATGATCGTACCAATCAATGGATAAGCCACCCAAACCGTCTCCCTCACCGTTCAGAATTCGGAATGCTGTTGTTTGGTCATCTTGAAAATACATTTCTCTTTTTTCAATTGCATTTTTTAATATTGTTTTTAATAAATCAGAATTAATTGGTTGTTCCTTATCAAAACTTAAAATCCAACCATATCCCTTGTTTTGAATACCTAAATAACCATAACCAATAAATTGATTACTTTCATTGTAAAAGGAAACTAGTTCTGGATTAGTTACATCACAGTCTTGTTTAAGATCCTCTTTATGAATTAAAGGATACTTCTTATTAAATTTAGTTATTGCTTTATTTTTTAAAATTATTCGTCTCATTAAAATACTCTTTTCTCATTTTTCTTTACTATATATTAATATATCAGTTTAATCCCTTGCGTTCCACACTTTTTTATCTCAGACTTAAGTCTTAATTTTTTTTAAATCATGCCCATTGTAATTGACACCCTTTCATGATAAAGGTAAAATGTGTTAGTATGTTTAATATAACTATAAAGTTAGTAAATAAGGATTGGAACGAAAGAAAGGAAGTTTAAATGTGAAACATAATTACTATAAAAATCTACTGAATACGAGGTTAGGTTTTTTCACGCTCTTAGCTTTTTTAACTTGGGCCAAAACAATCATGGCTTACCTAGTAGATTTTAACTTAGGAATTGAAAGTCCTTTTCAATACTTCATTCTTTTTCTAAGTCCAATTGCCACGACGATCTTTTTATTCTCAGCATCATTATATGTTAAGAATTCTAAACGAGCGTATACCGCAATAATAATAATATCGGCATTAACAACGCTCTTATTATTCTCAAATATCATCTATTACCGTGAATTCACTGATTTTATCACAGTTAATACCATGCTCGGTGCTGGAAAAGTATCATCTGGTTTAGGCGAAAGTGCACTCCGAATGTTTAGACCTTATGACTTCTTGTATTGGATTGATATCGTTATTTTAATTGGATTGCTTGCTTTTAAAGTAATTAAGTTAGATGATCGCCCTATTAAAGCGAGAACGGCTTTTGCAGTGACAAGTTTTTCAGTCTTTCTATTTGCCGCTAATTTAACACTAGCAGAAATGGATCGTCCAGAATTACTAAAAAGAACTTTCTCACGTGATCATATTGTTAAATATTTAGGTATGAATGTCTTTACCGTTTACGACGGTGTACAAACCTATCACGCGAATCAAAGACGTGCGCAAGCCAGTGAAAATGATTTAGTTGATGTTCAAAACTATGTTAAAGAACATCAGTCAAAACCAAACAAAGAAACTTTTGGGATAGCTAAAGATCGTAATGTTATCTATATCCATTTAGAAAGTTTCCAACAATTTTTAATTGATTATAAATTAAAAGACGAAAACGGTGTAGAACATGAAGTTACACCCTTCTTAAACAGCATTTACCATTCAAATGAAACATACAGTTTTAACAACGCCTTCCATCAGGTTGGTTCTGGTAAAACAAGTGATGCTGAAACAATGTTAGAAAATTCTTTCTTCGGTTTAGGACAAGGACCGTTATTCACTCAATTAGGCGATAAAAACACTTTCCAAGCTGCACCAGCTATTTTAAATCAAGAAGCTGGTTATACAAGTGCAGTCTTCCACGGTAACGGTGGTGCTTTCTGGAATAGAAATGAAACGTATAAACATTTAGGTTATGACTATTTCTTTGATGCAAGTTACTACGATGTTAATGAAAAAAATTCATTCCAATATGGTTTACATGACAAACCTTTTATGGAACAATCAGTTAAATATCTAGAACATTTACAACAACCGTTCTACTCTAAATTTATTGCCGTAACAAACCACTATCCTTACTCTCAATTTAAAGATGAGAATGCTGGTTTTCCAATTGCTAAAACGCCAGATACAACGATTAATGGCTACTTTGCAACTGCTAACTATTTAGATACTGCTGTTAAAGAATTTTTCGATTATTTGAAAAAAAGTGGCTTATATGATAATTCAATCATTGTTCTTTACGGAGATCATTATGGAATTTCAAATTCAAGAAACAAATATTTAGCTGATCTAGTTGGAAAATCAAAAGATGACTGGAATGACTACGATGATGCACAAATGCAACGTGTACCAGTGATGTATCATATTCCAGGTCAAGATAATGGTAAAATAATGGAAACATATGGTGGACAAATTGATGTTCTTCCTACTCTTTTACACTTACTAGGAATTGATTCTTCTAAATATATTCAATTAGGTCAAGATATGTTCTCTAAAGATAATGATCAAATTGTTGCCTTTAGAAATGGAACCATATTAACACCGAAATACACTATTATGGGACAATCTGTTTACTTAAATGAAACAAGTCAACTTATAGAAACACTGACTGAGGACCAGCTAAGTGAAATAGATGTGATTCGAAATAAAGCGAGTACACAATTAAATATGTCTGATGCTTTAACAAATGGTGATTTACTTCGCTTCTATACTGAAAGTGGTTTAAAACCAATTAATCCAGAAGATTACGATTATAAAAACGGTTTAGAAAAATTAAAAGCCATTGAAGAGAAAAAAGGAAATAAATCAACAAGTGTTTATTCTAAGCATGGAAACAAATCAACGGAAGACTTATATGAAACAAAGACATATCAAGAATACAACGGAACACCAAATAGTAGCTCAAGTAGTAGTTCTACTACTGAACACAAAAAATAAAATGGAAAGACTTTAGTTTTTAAGCTAAAGTCTTTTTTTTATTTTCGATTATTCATATATTTTTCACAACTAATGGCTATAATTTTTATTATGGAGGTTGAGAGCATGACTACTCTAACACAATCGTACAAGGCAGCTAGATATCACAAAAAAATAACGATTATCTTTTTCATATTATTTTCGTTATTACTATTCTCATTGACTTTTATATCACAGCTTATCTATTCACAAGAAGCTATGATGTCTTTTATTTCAAAAAAATGGGACTATCTTAAAACAATACTCCCCCAAGCAAACACTAATTTTAATGAACAATTAATAAGCAGTAATCATTATATTACAACTATTTATGATAATTTTTATATTATAATCTTACTTAGTTCTATATTAATCTTCTTCTTATTAAGTATTTATATTGCTAAAAATAGAAAAGAAGATATTCAAACCATGCAATATATAGGTATTAAACAAAAAGTAATTTTAAAACACTTATTGATGGATCTTTTACTTCCTATTGTTTTAAGTTTATCTTTCATTATGCTTTTATTCTTAATTTTTCAAAATCAATTAATTAATCGGTCCGTTAATATCAATCGAAACATGGTTAATAACTACTTTGATGAAGAACTGCTTTCGATTCATGGAACAAATAACCTTTCTCCACAAGCAACAGTATCTAAATCAAATAACGATTCAAATGTAACGACACCTATAAAAAGTGGTTTATCTCCATATAACGAAACAACTTTATTTGAATTTCACGTTAAAAGCAACTCTTTTAGAAAAACTTTTTCAACGATTTTAGTAAATTTCAGTAAATTATGTATAACAAGCTTTTTAGGCTGTTTCTTAGGCTTCTATAGTTACACATCACTCTTTTTAAACAGGAGGTACCAAACGGTATGATGAATGAAAATAAAATGAGACAAGAAGAAATTTTTTATCGTTATTTTTCAAATAAATTATCCCTTATCTTAGAAACTGACCAAAAAAACCATAGAAATGAAATATCTTCTTTCTTTAAATCTCTCAAACAAGAAAATTATTATGCTCTTATGGGACGAGAAAACAATATGATACCTTTCCTTTCAGTTCAAGATAATTTATTACTCGGTATCTCAAAAAAAAATAAAAAATTTTTTTTATTAACAGTTGACCAGCTTTTAATAAATTTTAAAGTTGATAAAAAAAAGCTATCTCAATCTGCTGATTCTTTGAGCGAAGCAGAACAAATGATTTATCAAATTATTCGGGCCCTTGCATTGAAACAAAATATCATTATTTTTGATTCTGCAGATGACTCAACCGTTTTTTTGACCAATCTAATGCCTCTTTTAAAGAAATCGACAAAACTTTCTGGTGTTGCAGTTATTATCGTAACTCCTAGTAAATCTATTGCTGAATCTAGTTATTATGATCAATGTTTAATGCTTGACCAGCTATTTCAATTAAAATAAAATTATTTCATAAAAAATAGGTATCCCAAAACTATCATTGGAATACCTATTTTTTATGAATTTGAATTTCTATACTTTTCCCACCAATTATCTTTTTGATATTCTAATAATTTAAATTTTTTATCATGCATAACTTGAAAGACTCTTTTTTCATTAACAATCGTATTATCTGGTCCCATAACTTCAGGTGGTACTAAATAAAAAGTGATTTCCTCATTATTCGCACCTACATTTGTTCCGTATACATTCGCTTGGTAGTACTCATTAATTTTAACAGGTAAATCTATTTGTTTTATCTCATAAGAACCATGTGAACTCATTCCATTCCAATACCCCTCTTTAGAAAGAGCAGGAAATACAGTAGTACGATTATTAAAATAATCATCTGGAGAATATCCTCCTAGTGTAAAATCAGATTCTGCAATAGATTTGTTAAACTCATCATTTGAGAATTGACCACAAAACGGTGTCAAATCTCCTTTTAAAAGAACATTATAGCTATCATCAATAGTTGGTTTCTTAGTCGGTTTTCTATTAGAGAAAAGCATATCATGCGCTTTGTTTCCATCAGTCATCTTAAAACTTATTTCTGATAAACTTATATATTCGATATCAATAGTGAATCCTTCATAACCATCTGATTTTTTCATCATTGATTTAGATAAATATCTCTTATTATTCTCATTCCATTTTGTTATAAATGTAGACTCGATTTCCCCCTCTTGAGTTGAATATTTTATTGACCAATTATTGTTATCTTTTTTTTCAATCGTTGCAATTTCCCCTAAATCAGTATAATACATTCCTTCTAAATCTAATTCTATTTCTTTTTCTTTCTTTTTTGAATCCGATGTCGAGGTAGATACTTCTTTTTTCAATGGTGTTTGCTTATCATTTTTTTTAGTGGCACATCCCACCATCACTAGTAAAATCATCATACTCAAAATGACTATTCTAAATATTTTTTTCAAAAAAACACCCGCTTCTTATTTTTTATTTCATACATCATGGTTAAAAAAGTACTTCAGCTTTCCTTATCAGAAATACTAAAGCACTTATTATTATTTAGTTAAAACCGTCACACACTCAATATGTGATGTTTGTGGGAACATATCAATTGGTTGTACGTAATCCGGTGTATAGCCACGTTCTGCGTATAATTTTAAATCACGAGCAAATGTAGCTGGATCACATGATACATAAACAATTTTTTCAGGATTCATTTTAGAACTCGCTTCGATAAAGCTTTCTGTTAACCCTTTTCTTGGAGGGTCAACAATAATGACATTTGGTTTAATACCATCTTCTAGCCATTTTTCGAAAACAAATTCAGCTTTTCCAACTTTAAAGTCAACATTCTCAATACCGTTAATTTCAGCATTTTTTTCTGCATCATTTATAGCATCTTGAATCATTTCAACACCATAAACATGTTGAACTTGATTAGCTAATGATAAACCAATCGTTCCAATACCACAATAAGCATCTAAAACAACATCTGATTTCTTTAATTCAGCACGTTCAATAACTTCTTGGTACAATACTTCTGCTTGTTTTGTATTAACTTGATAGAATGATTTAGCAGATATATGATACGTGTTTCCTAATAACTGATCTTCGATGTATTCTTTCCCATATAAGCGAACAAATTCTTTACCTAAAATAACATTATTATTTTCAGTATGAATACTTTGGATCATTGACGTCACATTAGGAACAGCTTCTACAATCTCTTTGCAGATTTCACCGATTTTAAATATCTTTTTCTTTTTAGTTACAAAAACAATCATTAATTCATTCGTATAATGACCTTTTCTGATCACAATATTTTTAAGGTTTCCACCTTGTTTTTCTTCATCATACGGTTTCACATTATATTGTTCTAAAATAGGTTTTATAACCATTAAAGCTGCGTCAATTTCTGGTTCTTGAATATAAAAATCTTCAATTGGAACTAAATCATGACTATTTCTTCTAAAGAAACCTGTTTGGAGACGATCTTGAACTTTACGTACTGGAATTTGTGCTTTGTTACGGTATTTAGATGGGTCATCCATTCCCTTAACTGTTTTAACTTCTACGTTTTCAAATCCACCTATCCGTTTTACTACTTTTTCAACTTGGTTTTGTTTAAATTCTAATTGCGCTTCATAAGTCATGTGGTGTAGTGGTGCAATACCAGTTCTGATCCAATCAGATACAATGTCTTCATCTTCGACGCGATTTTCACTTTTCACTTTCCACTGTAATACTTTTCCGTAAGCGAATTTTTTGGTTGTTTTTAAAATTCTGACTTCAATTTCCTCACCAGGAATAGCATTTTCAACAAAAACTGGATAGTAATCGACTTTTCCAACTCCACGTCCATCATGTGTTAAATCCTCAATTTTTAACCATACTTTGTCATTCTTAGCTACAGGTACTACTTTTTTTTCTTTCGTCATATAATCCGCCCTTTTTCTTTATTCGTTTCCAGAGATTGTTCCATCTCCATTTAAATCTTCGTTCGTTAATTGTTCCATTTCTTTAACGAACTGATCACTCGCTTCTTCCATGTCACCAGATACTGCTGAATCAGGAATTTCATCCAAATTAGCATAAATTTCAATATGTTGTTGCAAGTTTTCAAATGTCATCGGTGCATCTCCACCATACTCTCCATCTAAATTAATCATCATACGGAAATCCTTGTCTATTGCTTCTGCATAAAATTTAGATGTTTTTGTATAAATAACACGAGGATCATTAACATGTTTTCCGCCATTAATCATCATGGTTACAAGATGCATAATTTCTAATACATTGGCTGTTTTAATAATAATTAATGAAAATTTTCCATCATCCAATTGAGCATCTGGTGCGATATGCTCAAATCCACCAATTGAATTAGTTAAGCCAAGAAAAAACATAGAAGCTTTTCCTTCATAAACTCCCTCATCATAAATCAATTTCATATCAATTGGTTTGACACGAGGTAACATTTCGGCCCCCTTCACTAAATAAGCAAGGTAACCAAAAACACTTTTTAATTGAGAGGGAACTTCATAAGTTAATTCTGTTAAATAGCCTCCTGCCCCAATATTCATAAAATAAGTATCATTAGCCTTACCAATATCTGATTTAATCATTTGATTTTTCAAGATAACTTCAGCTGCTTTAACCACATTATCTCGTGGTATATGAAGAGCTCTCGCAAAATCATTTGTCGTGCCTCCTGGTATAATTGCCATTTTAGGACGTTGGTTGAGTGGTGCGATACCATTAATAACTTCATTAATGGTACCATCTCCTCCCGCGGCAACAATTAAATCAAACCCTGCTAAACCACAACGCATGGCCTCATTTTTAGCTGAAAAAGGTTCAGCTGTTGTAGCATATGCACTGGATTCATAGCCAGCTTTTTCCATTACGTTTAAAATATCTGCTAGATTCTTTTTAAGTAATTCTTTACCAGATGTTGGATTATAAATTAGTCTTGCCTTCATGGCCTTACTTACTCCTTTTTTGACTAGATTATCGTTTCGATAGTTCTTCAGTCAATAGTTTATTAACAACACCTGGGTTTGCTTTACCTTTTGTTGCTTTCATAATTTGCCCTACTAGGAAGCCGACAGCTCTTCCTTTACCATTTTTAAAATCTTCAATTGATTGTTCGTTGCTATCAAGAATATCATTAATAATTGGTAATAATTGCGCTGGATCTGATAATTGAACCAAACCTTTAGCTTCAACGACTTCACGTGCATTTCCGCCATTTTCAATTAATTCTTTGAAGACTGTTTTAGCAATTTTAGAACTAATCGTACCATCTGCGATAATCTCAATCATTCCAGCTAAATTACTAGGCGTTAATTTAGTTTCTAACAACTCTAATTTTGCACTATTTAAGTAAGCAGAAACTTCTCCCATTAACCAGTTAGATGCTTGCTTAGCGTCCGCACCTTCAGTTAATGTTGCGTTAAAGAAATCTGACATATCACGTGATAATGTTAGAACCATAGCATCATACTCTGGTAAGCCCAATTCTTTTACATAACGCTCTCGTCTTGCGGCTGGAAGCTCAGGAATACTTTGACGAACTTCTTCAACCCATTCATCTGAAATCTCAATACGTGGCACATCCGGTTCTGGGAAGTAGCGATAATCACTAGCTCCTTCTTTAATACGCATTAAAATCGTTGATTTTGTTGCTTCATCGTATTTTCTTGTTTCTTGTTGAATCTCGCCACCTGATAATAAAACCTTAGCTTGACGTTTTTCTTCATGAATCAAACCTAATCTTACATTACTAATTGAATTTAAATTTTTAAGCTCTGCTTTTGTACCAAATTTTTCTTGACCATAAGGACGTAATGAAATATTGGCGTCACAACGCATTGAGCCTTCTTCCATTTTTACATCACTCACGCCAGAAAATTGGATAATTGATCTAATAGCTTCAAGGTAAGCCGCAGCTTCTTCTGGTGAGCGCATATCCGCTTCTGAGACTATTTCAATTAATGGTGTGCCCTGTCTATTTAAATCGACATAAGAAAAACCATCTGTTCCATGAATATTTTTACCAGCATCTTCTTCTAAATGGACACGTTCAATCCGAATGGTTTTCTTTTTCCCTTCGACTTCAATTTCCAGCCAGCCATCATGACCAATTGGTTCATCCGCTTGAGAAATTTGGTAAGCTTTTGGATTATCTGGATAAAAATAATTTTTGCGGTCAAAGTGTGTTGATTGAGAAACTGTACAATTTAAGGCAAGAGCCGCTCTCATACCAAATTCTAAAGCGCCTTTATTCATGACCGGTAAAACACCTGGCATACTAAAATCAACAACATTTGTATTGGTATTAGGATCTGCCCCAAAGTGAGCTGCAGAAGACGAGAAGATTTTAGAGTTAGTTTTCAACTCCACATGCACTTCAAGCCCGATAATTGTTTCAAAATTCATTATGCATTACCTCCTAATATCATTGGTTTCATTTTATTAAAAGTTGTTGCTGTTTCAAAAGCACTAGCGGCCTTGTAGATTTTTTCTTCTTCAAAGTAATTTCCGATTAATTGTAACCCAATTGGCATACCCTCTGAAAAGCCACATGGTAAACTAATTCCAGGAAGTCCCGCTAAGTTAACTGGAATAGTTAACACATCACGCAAGTAAGCAGTCACTGGATCATCTTTATCTGTTCCAAAATCATGAGCAATAGTTGGTGAAACAGGTCCTAAAATCAAATCATAGTCACTAAAGACTTTTTTGAAATCTTCAATAATTAGAGTTCTAACTTGTCCTGCTTTTTTAAAGTACGCATCATAAAAACCAGAACTTAATGAGAACGTTCCTAACATAATACGACGTTTAACTTCCGCTCCAAAACCTTCAGAACGAGAATTTACATAAACATCTTCTAGATTTGTTATGTTTTCAGTACGGTAACCGTAGCGAATTCCATCAAAACGTTGTAAGTTTGATGACGCCTCTGATGAAGCAATAATATAATAAACTTGTACGCCATATGGTGAGTGAGGTAAGCTCACTTCTTCCACAGTTGCACCTAATTCACGATATGTTTTAATAGCTTCTTCGATTGATTTTCTAACTTCAGGATCTACACCTTCTGTCATAAATTCTTTTGGTACACCAATCTTCATTCCTTTAACACTTTCACCGATTAATGATGAAAAATTAGGAATTTCTTTTTTAGAACTGGTACTATCATTAACATCATAGCTAGAAATCGCATTTAAAATCATAGCGTTGTCTTCTACATTACGAGTCAAAGGACCAATTTGATCTAAACTTGAAGCAAAAGCAATCAAACCAAAACGTGATACACGACCATAAGTTGGTTTCATTCCTACAATTCCGTTATATGATGCTGGTTGACGGATACTTCCACCAGTATCTGATCCAAGTGAAACTGGAATTTGTCCTGCAGCAACACTAGCTGCTGAACCACCTGAAGAACCACCAGGAACTTTTTTATAATTCCAAGCATTCTTCGTTTTTTTGAAATATGAGGTTTCAGTTGATGAGCCCATAGCAAATTCATCCATGTTTAATTTACCAACAGGGATCATATCTGCTCCGTAAATATTTGTCATAACTGTGGCATCATACGGTGGATTAAAATTATGTAACATTTTACTTGCTGCAGTTGTTAACAAGTCTTTAGTTACAATATTATCTTTAATCCCAATTGGAATTCCCGCAAGCGGTTTGTCACTTGATGGGCCTTTCGCATCCAACTCTTTAGCCATTGCCATCGCTTTTTCTTCATTTAACGTAATAAATGCCTCTAATTGAGCATCTGTTGCTTCTATCCTAGAAAAAGTATCTTTAACTACTTCTGTTACTGATACTTCTTTTGCTTGAATTTTATCTGATAATTCTTTAACACCTAACTTATATAAATCAGTCATTATGCGCCTGCCTCCCCATTATCCATAATAGCTGGCACTTTAATGAAGCCATCTTTTGTTTCTGGAACATTTTTTAATAGCTCTTCACGAGATTCACTTGTAATCACGATATCTTCTCTTAAAACACTGATTTCAGATGCTACATTAGATGTAAAAGCAACACCTTCCGTATCGACACCTTCTAATTGTTCTACCATTTCAATAATTTGTCCCATTTGTGTTGTGAAAACTTCCAATTCACTTTCACTAAACTTAAGTTTTGAAAGATTAGCTACACGTTTGACTTCTTCTTTAGAGATTGCCATAATTATTTTTCGCTCCTTACATTACTAATAATCATAATACTTATACATTACACTATTTTATTCAACTTTTGTACTATTTTCAATGGCATCTACCATCTGAATTTCATTCCATACTGTAATTTCTAGTTTTTCTGCCTTTTCAAGCTTACTTCCTGCTTCTTCACCAGCGACGACGATATCTGTTTTTTTAGAAACACTTCCTGTAACTTTACCACCTAATGCTTCAATTTTTTCTTTCGCTTCATTGCGGTTAAAGTGTGTCAGTTTCCCTGTTAAAACAATTACCTTATCTTTAAAAGGTGACTCTATTTGGCTTAAATCTTCTGAAGTTTGCCCTAAATAAGCCAAGTTAAGTTCTGCACGCTTTAATTCAGATACTAACTCATGAACTTCTTCATTTTCAAAATATTTAACAAGACTATCAGCGATAACTGGACCTATCGCATCAATAGTACTGATTTCTTCTTTAGATGCCTTCATTATCTCATCTAAATGCTTAAATCTCTCAGCGATTAACTTAGCAGCTTTAGCCCCTACATGTTGAATTCCTAAACCAAACATTAATTTTTCTAATGAATTGCCTTTACTGTTTGAGATCGCTAATAAAATATTATTGGCAGATTTCTCTTTGATTTTATCTAGCGTCAGTAATTCTTCTTCTGTCACAAAATATAAATCTGCAACATTTTTAATTAT
This sequence comes from uncultured Vagococcus sp., assembly GCA_963517295.1. GTDB lineage: Bacteria > Bacillota > Bacilli > Lactobacillales > Vagococcaceae > Vagococcus. Next base: position 48,159 of record CAUQFM010000004.1, on the reverse strand, counting down.
CTCTTTATCGTACATCTGCTCTAAAACACGAGGGCCTAAACCATCAATATTCATCGCATTTCTTGATACAAAATGATTGAGACCTTCTTTAATCTGTGCCGGACACATTGGATTCATACATCTTAAAGCTACCTCTGACTCGATTCGCTCAAGTTCTGACTCACAGGTTGGACAATGCGTTGGAATCGGGTATGGTGTGCTTGATGACTCTCTTTTATCAACTAAGACACGCGTTACTTCTGGTATAATATCCCCTGCTTTATGGATCATCACAGCATCTAGTAAACGAATGTCTTTTTCTTTAATTAAATCTATATTATGAAGACTCGCACGTCCTACGGTTGATCCAGCTAATAGCACTGGGTCCATCACAGCAGTGGGTGTTACAACACCTGTTCGACCAACTGTCCATTCAATATCTCTAATAACTGTTTCAGCTTCCTCTGCTGGGAATTTATAAGCAATTGCCCATTTAGGTGCTTTCACCGTAAACCCGATTTCTTGTTGTGCGTTGAAATCGTTAACTTTGATGACAATGCCGTCAATTTCATAATCTAACTCATGACGATGATCTAAGAAACCTTCGATGTAATCCCAAACTTCATCGATAGACTGGCATAGTTTACGTTGCTGGTTAGTTTTCAAACCCAGCTCATCTAATTTATCTAACGAATCACTTTGGGTATTCATCATAAAATCATCTGTATCAGCTACAGAATAAATGAATGTGCTTAAATTTCTTTGAGCAGTTACGCTTGAATCCAACAATCTTAAACTACCTGCAGCTGCATTCCTCGGATTAGCAAAGACATTTTCACCTGACTGTTCTCGTGCCTCATTCAACTGAATGAAAGATTTTTTAGGCATGTAACACTCCCCACGAACATCCACAGTTAAAGGCTCTTTTAACTTCATAGGAATTGATTTAACTGTTTTTAAATTTTGAGTAATGTCCTCACCAACAGAACCGTCGCCCCGTGTTGCGCCTTGGACAAATTTGCCATCTTCATAGCGTAAATTAATTGCTAGTCCATCAATTTTTAATTCAACCATATACTCTATTGTAATATCTGTTAATTTTTTAATCCGTTGATCAAAGCTCAGTAAATCTTCTTTATTAAACGCATTTCCTAAGCTCATCATTGGGATTTCATGAATTACTTTGGTAAAACCAGATGAAATTTGACCACCGATTTGTTGAGTGATTGAGTCAGGTGAAACAAGTTCTGGATGAGCTTCCTCTAACGCCACTAATTGTTGGTATACCATATCATATTCAGCATCTTCAACAGTTGGTGTGTCTAATTCATAATACTCTTTTGCCCATTTACTTAATTGCTGATTGAGTTCTAAAAGTTCCGTTTCAACTTGTTCTTTATCCAATCTTCATCACTTCCTTAGTCTACTTTAGTAATTGGTGCAAAGGCAGCTAATAATCGCTTGATTCCTTGTTGAGGAAAAGCAATATCTAGTTCTAAGTCTTTACTTGTTCCAGAAACTTTAACAACTGTACCTATGCCCCATTTTTTATGTTCGGCTTTATCTCCTGGTTTCCAAGCACTTGTTTCACCACCAGTTTGAACTTTACTAGAAACCTTAGCATTTTCTGGTTGAATATAACTAGAACGTGTTTTTCTTTCTCCAATTGGTGTTTGTCTAACCACTTTATTCTCGCGCCCAAATGTTTCCATCACTTTTCCATCAATTTCACCTAAGAAACGTGACGGACGATTATATTGGGTTCGTCCATAAAGAGTTCGACTAAATGCATTGGTTAAGAATAATTTTTCTTCTGCTCGAGTAATCCCCACATATGCCAAGCGACGTTCTTCTTCCAATTCATCATTTTCAAGTAACGCTCTTGATAGAGGAAAAACACCTTCTTCCATTCCCATTAAGAAAACATGAGAAAATTCTAAACCTTTTGCCGCATGAAGGGTCATAAAAGTTACTTGGGTTTGACCTTCTTCTAAATTATCAATATCAGAAACTAAAGCTAAATCATTTAAGAACAGCGTTAATTTATTTGGTTGCTCTTCTTCAGGTTCTCCACTATCATATTCACCCGCTTCAAAACGCTTATCAAATTCTTTCGTAACAGATAAAAACTCTTCTAAGTTTTCTAATCTAGAATGAGCCTCCAAGGTGTTTTGTCGTCTCAAATCTTCTCTATAATCACTTTTATCTAGCACTTGTTCCACTAACTCTGTCACACTTAAAAATGGAATCATATTTTTAAAATCTTTCATCATCCCACCAAAGCCAGCTAATTCATTACGCGCTTTCCCTGTAATGCCTGTTAAATCAACATCGATTGCTGCTTGAAGCAATGACCACTCATGAATATCTGCAAAATCACGTAACTTTTGTACTGTTCCTGGACCGATACCACGTTTTGGAGAATTAACCACTCGTTCAAAACTCAAAGAATCCATCTCATTAGAAATAACATTTAAATAGGCTAAAATATCTCGAATTTCTTTACGATCATAAAACTTATGTCCACCGACCATTTTGTAAGGAATATTAGACTTTAAAAATATTTCCTCAACCACACGACTCATCGCATTGGTTCGATACAAAACACAAAAATCGCCGTATTGTTTATTCTCTTCAGCAACTAATTTCTGGACGTTAGAAACAATAAACTGTGTCTCATCACGCTCGTTTTCACCACGGAAATAAACGATTTTTTCCCCTTCATCATTATCAGTCCAAAGTTCTTTTTTCTTACGATTATCATTATTATCAATAACACTATTCGCTGCTTGCAAGATATTTTTACTTGAACGATAATTTTGTTCCAAAAGAATCGTTGTTGCATCAGGATAATCTTTTTCAAAATCTAAAATATTTTTCATATCAGCTCCGCGCCAACCATAAATACTTTGATCTGCATCTCCAACAACGCATAAATTATTAAATCTCTTAGCCAACATATTAACTAAGGTATATTGGGCATGGTTAGTATCTTGATACTCATCCACATGAATATACTGAAATTTATTTTGATAATATTTTAAAATATCAGGATTTTCTTTTAACAAACGAATAGTTAACATAATTAAATCATCAAAGTCCATCGATTGATTTTGACGTAATTCCTTTTGATAACGTTTATAACAGGTTCCTACAACTTTTTCGAAAAATCCTGTATACCGTTCTGCATAAAGTTCTGGTGTTAATAGCTCATTTTTTGCATTGCTAATTGCACCAATCATACTACGAGGATCGTATTTTTTAGGATCAATATTTTCTTCTCTTAAAATTCTTTTCATTAAAGTTAACTGATCACTACTATCTAAAATCGTGAAATTACGATTAAATCCAATTAAATCAACATCACGACGTAACATTCGCACACACATCGAGTGAAACGTAGAGACCCAAACATCTTCTCCAGTCGTTCCTAAAATATTTACAACACGCTCTCTCATTTCTCTAGCGGCTTTATTTGTAAAGGTGATAGCTAAAATATTCCATGGATTAATATCTTTTTCATGGATAATGTACGCAATCCTATGAGTTAAAACACGTGTTTTCCCACTTCCGGCCCCAGCCATAATTAAAAGTGGGCCGTCAATCTTCATTACCGCTTCTTTTTGTTTTTGATTTAAGCCTTGGATGAGGCTATCTTTTTTACTCATAATGTACGAACACCCTTTCTTATCAAATCTTTTCCATTATAGCAAAAATCCCGCAACAATACTTTAAAATGAGAATAAAATTGCTTTTTTCAAGTCGGTTTTTTCTTAGTATTTTTAGGGTAAATCTTTTAATAATTTAAAATTTCTGTTCATCCCATTATTCAAAATCAAAATAATAAAATGAACAGAAATTTTAAAAATTTTAGATTTATACAGAAAAAAAATGAGGCATATTGCCTCATTTTCTTAGTTATCAGCTGTTTTTTTCTTTTTGGCTGATTTTTCACGTTCTGATTTATTTAAGATTTGTTTTCTTAAACGGATGCTTTCTGGTGTTACTTCACAGTACTCATCATCATTTAAGAATTGTAATGATTCTTCTAATGTTAATATTTTTGGTTTTTTGATAACAGAAGTTTGATCTTTATTAGCAGAACGAACGTTTGTCATTTGTTTTGCTTTAGTAATGTTAACACCTAAGTCATTTTCACGACTATTTTGTCCAACGATCATACCTTCGTATACTTCAGTACCTGGTTCAATGTAAACAGTTCCACGTTCTTCAATACTCATGATACTGTAAGTAGTTGCTTTACCTTGATCGATAGATACAAGAGCGCCATTACGACGACCACTTACTAAACCAGAAATTACTGGTAAATAAGAATCGAATGTATGGTTCATAATTCCATAACCACGAGTTAATGACATAAATTCAGTTGTGTATCCGATTAAACCACGAGCTGGTGCTAAGAAGATTAATCTAACTTGACCATTTCCTGAGTTAATCATATCTTGCATTTCAGCTTTACGTTGACCTAATGATTCGATAACGCCACCCATATATTCTTCAGGTGTATCGATTTGTACACGTTCAAAAGGTTCACAAAGAGTTCCATCAACATTACGATAAATAACTGTTGGACGAGAAACTTGTAATTCAAAGCCTTCACGACGCATATTTTCAATTAAGATTGATAAATGTAATTCCCCACGACCTGAGACAGTCCATTTATCTGGAGATTCAGTTTCTTCAACTTTCAACGACACATCTGTTTGTAATTGGTTTAATAAACGTTCTTCAATTTTACGTGAAGTAACATATTTACCTTCTTTACCAGCAAATGGTGAGTTATTAACTAAGAAAGTCATTTGTAGTGTTGGCTCATCAATGTGTAAGATTGGTAAAGCTTCTTGATTATTAATAGGCGTTACTGTTTCACCAACGAAGATATCTTCCATACCAGAAACAGCAATTAAATCGCCCGCTTTAGCTTCTTGGATTTCAACACGGTCTAAACCGAAGAAACCTAAAAGTTTTGTTACTCTAAATTTCTTGATTTCGCCATCAAGTTTCATTAAAGCTACTTGATCTCCAACTTTGATTGTTCCACGGAACACACGACCAATACCGATACGTCCAACATAATCACTATAATCTAATAATGACACTTGGAATTGTAATGGCTCATCGCTATTATCCACTGGTGCTGGAATATGTTCTAAGATAGCATCATAAACATAATTCATTGTTTTTTCTTGGTTTGCTGGATCGTCTGATAAACTAGTTGTTCCATTTACAGCTGAAGCGTAAACTACTGGGAACTCTAATTGTTCATCATCTGCACCTAATTCAATTAATAATTCTAATACTTCATCCACAACTTCTGCTGGACGTGCAGTTGCTTTATCGATTTTATTAACAACAACAATCGGAGTTAATTTTTGCTCTAAAGCTTTTTTCAATACAAAACGTGTTTGGGGCATAGTGCCTTCATAAGCATCTACTACTAAGATAACGCCATCTACCATTTTCATGATACGTTCAACTTCGCCACCAAAATCGGCATGTCCAGGTGTATCTAAAATGTTAATATGTTTGTCTTTGTAGTTAATGGCAGTATTTTTCGCCAAGATTGTAATACCACGTTCTTTTTCGATGTCTCCTGAATCCATTGCTCTTTCTTGAATTTGTGCGTGATCATCAAATGTATTTGACTGTTTCAACAATTCATCAACCAACGTTGTTTTACCATGATCGACGTGGGCAATAATTGCCACATTACGAATATCTTCTCTTAATTTCACTATTATAGACTCTCCTCACTCTATTAAAACAATAGACAAGCCTTGCTTGCCTAATTTTTCCGACTGCTTATTATAACAAAAAAAACGACTGAAAAAAAGTGAAAAGTTTTCATTTCACAATTTTTTTTTAAAAAACCTAATAATTAACTATTTTATCATAGGTTTTTTCAGTTGCAACAATAAAATATTGCCTCTCACCCAGAAGATCATAACGACTTCCATCGAACTTAGAACATTTTAACCCTAAAGGCTCACTAAGCGCAACCCCTGCTGCAAAATCCCAAGGTGCTAAATTTGAAATATAGCCATTTTGCTTACCTCTAATTACATTAAGAAAATCAAGCCCAGCACAGCCTAACATGCGAACTCCCACCGCTTCTGTAGCGATTTCTCTAACTTTAAATATATTATGACAAAACATAGCTCCATTGACTCCAATTAAGCCATCTCTTAAATCAATATTTTTTATTTTATCTACTGGTTTACCATTAAGAAAGACGCCAGTTTCACGTCCACCATAAGCAAATTCGCCTTTTATAACATCATAAATAAATCCTAAAATTGGTACGTTATCTTCAAAAATACCAATCATGATACAAAAATTTTCTTGTTGCTTAACAAAATTTAATGTCCCATCAATCGGATCAATAATCCAAATCCGTCCACTCGTATCATTTAACTGATCTCCTAAACCTTCTTCACCCAATATATGATCTTCTGGGTAATATGCTCTGATTTTATTAACTAAAAAAGCCTCAGTTTCTTTATCCACATTTGTGACTAAGTCATGACGATTACTTTTTTCCTCAACTTCAATCGGTAACATTAGTTTTTCTCGTATTTGATCCGCAGCTTCATTTACCCATTCAAGAACTTGACTCATCAACGCTTCATTGGTCATTTGTCAAAATCCTTTCTTTTAAGGATACCTGTTTTTTGTGATTTAGCTTGTTTAACTACATGATATAATGAGTAACCAGAAGCCTCTTCAAAGTCTCGACCAAGTTCACGTTCTTCTCCAATACTTTTAACAACCGTTTTAAACTCAGCATAGTTTTTCAAAAAATCCTCAGCCATCACTTTTTTTTCATAAGCGGCTTCTAGGATACCCCATAAATTTACTACTAAGATCATTTCATCTGTTGTCCATTCGGGATTTAATGGATAATTATAATTTTCTTTCATCGTTTCACCTTTTCCTCTTAAATTCAGTGTATCAAAAAAATAGAATTTGTGATAGTCATAAGAGAAAAAAAGGTGTTTTAAAAAATAAAAAGCCTCTGAATCAAGAGTTTCTGATTTCAGAGGCTTTTCATTTTTTTATCTAAACTAACTTCTTTTCTTTTTGTAGATTAGTATTCCTGCAGCAAGAGGAATCAGTAAAGCCCCTATAGCAAACATCACTGTTGATTTTCTTTCTCCTGTTTGAGGTAGTATTTTTTTACTTGTTACAGTAATCGTTGCTGTCTCTTCTTTATCATCTAAGCCATAAGTAACTTTATAAACACCATCTTTACTCGTATCTACTGTTCCTGTTATTTTTATATCCTTAGAAATCTCTGCCCAACTTCTCTCAGTTCCATCCGACATTTTAGCAGTTACAAAGTTATCAGATGTCTGCCATTTACTACCGTTAGAAATTGTGGTGTTTTTCAATACAATTTGTTGAACCTTAATGATTTCAAAAATACCAACAGTCACATTTGCTGTAGCCGACTTATCGTCATAAGTATACGTTACTTTATGTGTTTCGGGCTGAGTAGTATCAATTGTTTGTTGATCTTTATCTACTGTCACTTTTATGTCATTAAAAACATCTTTCCAATAAAGTTTGACTCCATTTGATAATAAAATATAGTTAAAATTTTGAGAAGCATCCCATTTTTCACCAATTGGAATATTGATATCTTTTACTGAAATTTCTTGAACTTTAATGACTTCCATGTCTTTTACTGTTACGTTCGCAGTCGCTTGCTGATCTTCATAGGAGAAAGAAACTTTATAAACACCTTGCTTTTGAGAATCTACCACTCCTGTCACTTTAATATCTTTAGCAACTTTATCCCAAGATAATTTTGTTCCATCTGACATTTCAATATAATTAAAGCTATTAATTGGTTGCCATTCAACACCTAGTGGCAAGTTGATATCCTTAAGTGAAATCATCTGTACTTTGACTACCTCCATTATTTTTACAGTAACATTCATCGTCGCTTTTTTATTACCATAAGTGTACGTCACTGGATAAGTACCAGGTTGTTCTGAATTCACATTTCCTGTTATTACTATGTCATTCATAACGTCTTTCCATGTAAGTTTTGTCCCATCCGACATCTCGACACCGTTAAAACCTAATGAAGCATCCCATTTTACGCCAATTGGCAAGTTAACATCTTTCACCAGTATGTTTTTCACTTCAAGAACAGGACTAGTTTGCTCTTTTTTGATACTTGATGTTGTAGAAACCTCATCTGTAGCTAAAGAGACAATTGGAGCTGAAACTGACAGAAGTAACATTGCAACAAATAATCCGCGTACTTTTTTCATTTCACTCATCCTTTCTTTGGATAACTATTTCTTTTCTTAATTCTATTCTACAACATAATATGACAAAAACGCAACTTATATTACAAAAAGATTACAAACATTACATTTAATCTATATTTTATATTTATGACTATTGAAGTTGTCGTGGGCGCAAACTTTTTATCCCCCAACTACTAAAATTATGCGTATAAATAATAAAGAGACTAACATTTGAGTCAGCCTCTAAAAATTTATTTAATTTTGCTATTCATATATTTTTCTTTTAAAAAATCTAACGTTAAAACTGACATATCTGTAATAATTTCATCTGCTTCTTTGATGTCGATAGGTGGATAATTTAAATTGTTAAAACCTATACAAGTCATTCCTGCTGCTTTTGCCGCAAGAACTCCATTTCGTGAATCCTCGATAACAAGACAATTTTCAGGTTCAACACCAAGGACCTCTGCTGCTTTCAAGAAAACATCGGGTGCTGGTTTTGAGTTTGCTACTTCTTCCCCAGATTGTAACGTATCAAAACAAGTCACAATATCTAACTCAGTTAAATGCTCTTTAATTAACTGTTTACCTGTTGAAGACGCAACTGCCGTTTTTAAGGGGGACACTGATAATTCAGTGATAATTTTTCTAACACCTGGTATCAGCTCCACGCCTTTTTCTTTAAATAGTTTTAATAAATATTTCGGTGCTATTTTCTTTAATTCTTCTACTGAAGCTGTTAAATCAAACTCTTCTTTAATATGACTCCAAATATAATCTTGTGTGGTTCCACAATACTTCCGAAAGTGAAGCGGTTCCACTTCTATTCCAAATGATTTTAAAATAAGTTGTTCTGATTCCATATAAAATTTTTCAGAATCAATCAGAACACCATCCATATCAAAAATAATCGCTTCTAATGTCATTTTTATTCTCCTAGATAAATGAGGTTGTGACAGAAGTGTTCAGCTTCAAGAAATAAGAAGGAAATCACGAAAATTGCTTTTCAAATTTTTGTGATTTTCGGCTTATTTTTCGAAGAAGCTACTTCTGTGACACCGTTTAGTTTGTAAAAAAGAGACCTGACGCACTTATTGTCACAGTCCCATTATTTTAATTATAATTCGGTAAAAAACAGCCAACTCCTTCGGCAACTTCAAAACTGTTTAAAAATCCAAAACCGGGATTTATTAAACAGTTCCTCCAGTTGCTCGGAGCTAACCGGCTTTTTTTACACCCTATTTTATTCAGGTACAAAAAGCCAACTCCTTCGGCAACTTCAAAACTGTTTAAAAATCCAAAACCGGGATTTATTAAACAGTTTCTCCAGTTGCTCGGAGCTAACCGGCTTTTTTTACACCCTATTATTTACTTTCAATCCACGTTGTTACTGCTGCTAAGGCGTCTTTCATGCCTGCTGGGTTTTTACCACCGGCTTGAGCCATATCTGGACGACCCCCACCGCCTCCGCCAATTTTAGGAGCGATTTCTTTTATTAAATCACCAGCTTTTAGACCTTTAGCATTCATCTCTTGATTCATAGCCACAAGCAAGCTGACTTTTCCGTCTTGAGCTGTCCCTAAAACTAAGATATCTGAGTAGCTGTTTTGTTTCCATTGATCAGCTAATTGACGTAATTGATTCATATCTTTTACATTAACTTCTGCGGCAATCACAGTTGCACCATTCACTGTTTGAATATTTTTAAAGATTTGATCACCTTCAGCATTTGCTAATTTAGATGATAAAGTGTCGTTTTCTTTTTGTAATTCTCTTAATTGCTCTTGTAGAGAACTAACTTTTGAAACCGCTTCTTTTATTTGTGGTGCTTTTACCATATGAGCGATTTCTTTTAAAGCCATTTCTTCTTCATGAAGAACTTCGAAAGCTTCTTTACTAGTAACTGCTTCGATACGTCTCACACCAGCACCGATTCCTGATTCAGAAACAATTTTAAAGATACCAATATCAGACGTATTTCTAACATGAACCCCACCACATAACTCGACAGAGTAATCAGAAACACTAACCACTCGAACGACTTTTCCGTATTTTTCACCGAATAATGCCATCGCACCCATTTCTTTGGCTGTTGCTACATCTGTTTCAATCGTTGTGACTGGAATACTTTCCCAGATTTTTTCATTTACTTTACGTTCCATTTCAGCTAATTCTTCAGCTGTTACTTGTTCAAAGTGAGTAAAATCAAAACGTAAATTACCTGACGCAACGAGAGATCCTGCTTGGTTAGCATGCTCACCTAGAACATCTTTTAAAGCTTGGTGTAAAAGATGAGTTGCTGTATGATTTTTGATGATTTTATTTCTTAGCATTTCGTCTACTACTAGCTCATAGCTTTGCCCTAAGACTAATTCACCAACTACTTCAACTAAATGAAGTGGTTGACCATTTGGTGCTTTTTTTACATTTAAAACCTTCGCTACAACTTCACCCGTCGTTGTTTGGATAGATCCTTTATCAGCAACTTGTCCACCCATTTCGGCATAGAAAGGCGTGATATCAAAGACAAGTTGTGCTTCTTTTTGAGAAACTTTTTCTTGTTCAGCATCCTCTTGAACGATGGCTACTAATTTAGCTGTCGCTTTGGTTTCCGTGTAACCCATAAACTCACTGTCGACTTTAAGTTCTGATAAAACAGCCGATTGAACATTCATTGAGCTACCAGTCGAACGAGCAGCACGTGCACGATCTCTTTGAGCAGTCATTTCAACTTCAAAGCCTTCATGGTCGACTTTAAGGCCTTGTTCTTCTGCCATTTCTTCTGTTAGCTCAACAGGGAAACCATAAGTATCATAAAGTTTAAAGATATCTTTTCCAGCAAGTGTATCTTTTCCTTCTGATTTCATTGAAATAATTAAATCAGTAATAATTTGTAGTCCGTCATTAATTGTTTCGTGGAATCTTTCTTCTTCAGTACGAATAATTTTTTGAATAAATGCTTGTTTTTCTAAAACTTCTGGATAGTAGCTTTCCATAATCTTACCCACAACTGGAACTAATTTATAAAGGAAAGCTTCATCAATCCCTAATTTTTTACCATGCATAACAGCACGACGTAATAAACGACGTAATACATAGCCACGACCTTCATTAGATGGTAACGCACCATCTCCAATGGCAAATGATACCGCACGAACATGATCAGCAATGACTTTAAATGATGTTTTTATTGATAAATCATCATCATATTTTTTACTAGCTGACACTTCTTCTGTTGCGTGAATAATCGGTAAGAAAAGGTCTGTTTCAAAGTTAGTTGGTGCATCTTGGAAAATTGATACCATCCGTTCTAAGCCCATGCCTGTATCAATATTTTTTTGTGGCAATGGTTCATATTCATGATTTTCTGTATGGTTAAATTCAGAGAATACTAAGTTCCATATTTCTAAATAGCGTTCATTTTCTCCGCCAGGGTAGTTCTCTGGATCATCTTCTGACACATCGTTAAATGCTTCTCCGCGATCATAGAAAATTTCAGAGTCAGGTCCACAAGGTCCAGCTCCAATATCCCAAAAATTATCTTTGATATCAATGATTGATTCTTGTGGTAACCCAATTTCTTCATGCCAAATACGACGAGCCTCTGTATCTTCTGGATAGACAGTCACATAAAGTTTAGATTTATCTAAAGCAAACCATTCTTCGCTTGTTAATAATTCCCAAGCCCAGTGGATGGCTTCTTTTTTAAAGTAATCGCCGATTGAAAAGTTACCTAACATTTCAAACATCGTATGGTGGCGGGCTGTTTTCCCAACATTTTCAATATCATTCGTACGGATACTTTTTTGTGAATTCGTAATCCTTGGGTTTTCTGGTGTCACAGTGCCATCAAAATATTTTTTTAATGTAGCAACACCTGAGTTAATCCATAATAAACTTGGGTCCTCAATCGGTACAAGAGATGCACTTGGCTCTACTTGGTGACCTTTTGATTTGAAAAAATCTAGGTACATCTGTCTTACTTCAACACTTGTTAATGGTTTCATCTTTTTTCCTCCTAAAAATAGAAAAAAGCACCTTGCAGTCAAGGACGATTTACGCGGTACCACCTTGATTGCAACGATGCTTTAGCATTCATTACCTCTTAAGTACTTTTTAACGCAAAGTAAGTCGTGATAATTTCTTATCATTTTTGGTAAAGTAGCCAATATTTTTAAGCAGTCTTTCTTTTCACCTGACAGAAAGCTCTCTTCACTGCTGACAAAATTTGTTCTTCACTCACTTACTAAATTATAATGAAAAGAATTAACTCTGTCAACTGACTTCTTCTTTGAAATTTTGCAAAAAGCGCTCTAATCTTAAGCAAGCTTCTTCAAGTTCTTCCATTGAACAAGCATAGGATAATCTAATATGTCCCTCTCCGTATTCAGAAAAAGAACTCCCTGGAACAACTGCCAAATGTTCTTTTTCAAGTAATTGTTCCGCAAATTCATAAGAATCAAGATTAAAACTTGAAATATCAGGAAAGATATAAAAAGCGCCATTGGGTATTTCTACTGGTAATCCCATCTGATTCAAACGGTGATACAAAAAATCTCGTCTTTGCCTATAAGCTTGATTCATTCGATTAAGGATACCTGATTGATTATTTTCTAGCATAGCTGCTAAAGCGCCATATTGAGACGGAGTTGCAGCACATATCGTGTTATAGAGATGAACTTTGGTGACTTGTTCGATAAAAAAGGGATTAGACAATATATAACCAATTCTAGCACCTGTCATTGCATGAGACTTAGATAAACCATTAATAACAAATAACTGCTTTCTTATCTCTTCAAACACCATAAATGAATGAAAAGTTACCCCATAAATATTCTCTGAATAAATTTCATCGGATATAATAAACAAGGATTTATCCTTTAGACAATCAACAATTTCTTCCATTTCATAATAAGTCAGAACTTTTCCAGTTGGATTTGTAGGGAAATTAAAGATAATCACTTTTGTTTTTTCTGTTATAGCTTCTTCGATTAATTTTTTTGTAGGAACAAAGTTAGTTGCTCTTGTATCAATAAAAACGGGTGTCGCACCTAGTAAACGTACAACTGGTGCGTAGCCGAGATAGCTAGGACAAGGAATGATCACTTCGTCTCCTGGATTTATTATCGAACGGAGGATGCTATCAATAGCTTCCGATCCACCATTCGTTACAATAATTTCTGTTTCAGGATCATAATAGGTTTGATTTTTTTTGCGAACTGATTCAGATATAGCTGTTCTTAACTCTGGCAAACCTTTATTGTGTGTGTAACGTAACTGATTATTTGAAATTGACTCAATCATAGCTTTTTTTATAAAATCTGGTGTTTCAAAATCAGATTGACCTAAAGTTAAATCCACACCATCTTTGTATTGTTTCACTTGATTAGAAAACTTTCTAGTTCCTGGAATTTCTAATTGAGTTACTTTTTCATTAAACATTGACTCAAAGGACATTTTTTTCATCTCCTTCATTCTTTGATATCATTCATTAGTAATTGTTCTAAAGATTGTCTTCTTACTACCTCACGAACACCTTTTTTAGAAACAAAAACAACGGCAGGTTTTAACATTTGATTGTAGTTAGAGCTCATACTGTAGTGATAAGCACCTGTTGAAAGTACCGCTAATAAATCCCCACGAGTTAAACTAGAAGGCAACTCAATATCTCGTCTAATCACATCACCCGACTCACATAATTTACCAACAACAGTCATCTTTTTATCAGATTTTTCTTGTCTATTAACGAGTAAAATATCATAGGTCGCTCCGTAAAGAGCTGTTCTGATATGATCACTCATTCCACCATTAACAGAAACATAATAATTCGTATCTGGTATCGCTTTGATTGTCCCGACCTCGTATAATGTAATTCCTGCTTCACCCACAATAGAACGTCCAGGCTCTAGAGAGATTTCAGGTAATGGGTAATCATATTTTTGACAGGCTTGTCTTAGTGCCGTGGCAATTATCTCAATGCCTGTTTCAATTGGGTAGCTTACATCCTCAGAAGTGTATTTAATACTAAAACCACCACCAATATTAAGAACTTTAGCTTTAATTTTATTTTCTGCTAACCACTTAACCACTAATTTTATCGTTGCAACTGTTCCTGTAGATTCAAAAATTTGTGACCCAATGTGGAAATGAACACCCAAAAACTCAATATTAGAAGCCTCTTCAATTTTTTTGATTCCTTTTAAAGCGAGTCCTTTACTGAGACTTAAACCAAATTTACTATCTTCTTGTCCTGTTTGAATAAATTCATGCGTATGTGCTTCTACTCCAGGATTGATTCGTAAAACAGCTTTTATCTTTTTAGTCGCTAACTCATTCAACCGCTCAATCTCAGACAAACTATCAATCACAAAATAATCTACACCCGATGCCATCGCATAGCTAATTTCCCCGTCTGTTTTATTATTCCCATGAAAATGAATACAATCTGGATTAACATTAGAAGCAATTGCAGTATAAAGCTCACCTTCACTCACAACATCTAGCCCCATATTTTCTTCCTCCATTAAATTAAACAATTGAATCGATGAAAACGCTTTGGAAGCATAGGAAATCGTATATTCTAATCCTGATTTTTTTAATGCATAATGAAACCTTTGGCACTGTGTTCTAATTAATTCCTCATCATAAACAAATAGCGGCGTCCCATATTCTCTAGCAATTTCGGTTAGTTTAATTCCATGTAAGGTTAATTCTTGATTTTTATAGCAATAACTCATTTAGATTATCTCCTTTCTCAGTGAACAATGATTTAAGGCGCTTAACTGTTCTGAATTAGCTCCAATTCCTTTGAAGGTGAATTCATCAATTCGAATCTCGGGACTATAGATCATGACTTCATCTCCAGCAGAAACTTGGTCATCCACTTCAACTAGTAGATGACTCATCATCAAACCGCGAATCGGATAGCGTGTGCCGTGTATCAAGCAACTTTCACCCTTTACTCGAGTTCGTAAAATACCATCTCCATAACCAATATCAACCACAGCTAGTTTAGTTTCTTTTGTAGCGGTAAATGTAAAACTATAACCACAAGATTCATCTTTTTGTAACTCGCGAATCTGAACAACATTTCCACTAACCGTCAAAGATTGACTAACCAGGTTAGAATATAATTCTGAATAGGGACGACAACCGTAAAGAATAATTCCTAATCTTGCATGGGTTTGTTTTATAAGTAATCCCTCTCGCATAAAGCTTGCACTATTTTGAGAATGGATATACTCAAAAGAATAGTCGGTTAATAACTCTTCTAACCCATCTAACCATTGTGACTTTTCTTGTTCATACTCACTGATCTCAAATTCATCCGCATAACCAAAATGAGTCCAGATACCTGTAATATCCATTTTTTCTTTGTTAGCATATTGTTGATTTAAGATAATAACCTCTTTCATCTCCTGAAAGATTTTAAAGCCAGATCGATGGAGTAAATTCTCATACTCTAAATGAACTTTAATTCCCTTCATACTTTGCCAATGCTGCCTATAAAAAGCTAATGATGGTAGTGTCATCTGGATATCATATTCTCTTAACTCTTCAAAATGAGTCGTTGGGTTCATCAAAAAAATTGTTGCATTTGAGGACAATTCTCTAATTTGAATTGCTTCGTCTAAAGAAGTTGTCGCAAACATGGTAATACCTACTTCTTGGAACAGATCCACGGCTAATGACAGACCATAGTTATATGCATTGTTTTTTACAACAGCGATTGTAGGTGTTTTATCGATAATTTTTTTTACATTTTCTTTAAATACATGAGTATCTAATCTCCAAGTTGCTGTCATAAGCTTCCCTCAAATTCGTTTAATGTTGCTAAGAATAAAGATACGCCATTTAGTAAAACATGTTCATCAAAATTAAAAGTTGCCGTGTGTAATCCTGAAATATAACCTTTTGTGATATTTCGACAGCCTAGAAAAACAAAACAGATTGGTGCAATCCTTTGATAAAAGGAAAAATCTTCTCCAAATAGATAAGGTTCTTCTTTTTCATGCCAAGTAAGTTCTGTTCCTTCATTTGCTTTTTTCATCAATTCATAAGCATTAGAATCATTAACGACTGATGGATAACCTTCTGAAAATTCAACTTCAACAGAACACCCAGTCAATAACTGACATGCTTCTTTGATTCGATGGATTTTATTTTTAATTTGCTCTAAATCTTCCTGATAATATGTTCTGATTGTTCCTTCAAGATAACCAACTGAAGGGACTGTATTTATCGCTTCTCCGGCGTTAAATCGACCAATATGTATGATATTTTTATGAAGACCTGGCAAGTGATAATGCTGCAGTTGCGATAGCTGATTTAAAACTATCAACAAAGCTTCCCCAGAAGAATTTCCTTGTTCTTTATTCGCTACATGAGCAGATAAACCTTTAATAAAAAAACGATACTCTGTCGCACTTGCCGTAATAGGCCCCCTCTTCGAAATTAATTTTCCTTCAGCTTCATCTGGCATCATATGTAACCCATAAATAAAAGAAGGGACGATTGGAAATTCAAAGGCATTTAGTAATAAATTAGCTCCCCCATTTGTTTCTTCTGATGGTTGGAAAATAAAGTAAACCGTTGTTTTCAAATTGCCATTAGCATGCCTTTTTTTCACTTCTCTAGCAAATGATAATAAAATCCCTGTATGACCATCATGACCACAAGCGTGCATGATTTTGGGATGAGAAGATTGATACCCTACCTGATTCTCCTCCTGAATGGGTAAAGCATCAATATCCGCTCTAAATGCCAGACTTTTCTCTGACGTTCCTTTCAAATAAGCGATAACTCCTGTTTCTAAAGGTGTTACATAAGGTATTTCCATTTCATCAAGCTGAGATTTAATAAAATCAGTTGTTTTAAATTCTTTTAGGCTAAGCTCAGGATATTGGTGCAAATGTTGTCTCACATTTTTCAAATATTCGTAATTCACACTATCCCTCCTCAGTCATCATTTAATTTTCTTAAAGCTTGAACAATTTCAATTTTAGAAGGTGCTACGTCTTTAGTCATTTTAATAACTCTTGCCGGAACACCCGCTACAACACTATTAGGAGGAACATTTTCAGTCACAATGGATCCAGCTGCAACCACGGCTCCCTTTCCCACTCGAACTCCTTCTAAAATCACTGCATTAGCGCCAATCAACACATTATCCTCAATCACGACTGGATCAGCGCTAGGTGGTTCAATCACACCTGCTAAAACCGCTCCCGCTCCAACATGAACATTTTTTCCTGTTGTTGCTCTGCCGCCTAATGTTGCATTCATGTCAATCATCGTTCCCTCACCAACCACTGCGCCAATGTTTATTGTAGCTCCCATCATTACAACAGCGCCATCTCCAATAATTGCATGTTCTCTTATAAATGCGCCTGGCTCAATTCTTGCATTTATTTTTCTTTGATCAATTAAAGGAATTGCTGAATTTCTACGATCGTATTCGACTTCCACATCTGTGATAATTTCTTGATTTTCAGAATAAAAAGCTTCCCACTCTTTATTATCTGTAAAAATAGTTTTAGAATCATCACTGCCAAATACTTTAAAATCATTTGGAAATTCGATTCCTTCAAAATGACCATTAACATAAACTTTAACTGGTGTTTTCTTTTCGCTGTCACTAATATATTGAATAATTTCTGCTGCTGATTGTAATTTCATGTTCTAATCCTCCTATATATTTTCAAATGTATAAAATCCTGATTTTTTCTTAATTAATTTTTCAGCAACATCTAAGCTGCCATTAGCAAAAATATCTTTGCTGTAAGCTCGATGAACGATCTCAATCGTTTCATCTTGACCTGCGAATAAAATCTCATGTTCCCCAACTATAGTGCCACCGCGAACAACATTAATCCCTATTTCTTGACTATCTCGTGGCACATTTTTAGTCCTGCGATCATAAATTGGGTATGTGCTTGAACGTTTTTCCTGAACAGCATCTAATAATTTAATTAAAGTGCCACTTGGGGCATCTATTTTTTTTTGATGATGCTTTTCTGTTAACTCAATATCAAAATCAGACAACAAAGGAACGCTATATTTGATTATTTCAGTTAGCACATGAACGCCGTAACTCATATTAGCACTAAAAAAAACGGGGATTTCCTTGGAAATAGTTTTTAAATGTTCTAAAATAGTTTCTTTTTCTCCAGTTGTTGCAACAACTAAAGGAATACTAAGTTTTTTCTGGATAAATGGAATCGATAAATCTGGATGAGAGAAATCAATCACTACATCTGCTTCTGGTAATACCTCTTTTATTGTGAACGAAGCATAAGGAAGCTCTTTTTTTTGTTGCGTGATGACACCCACAATTTCATGTCCTCGTTCTTCTGCTAAATAAGCAACACGTTGATTCATCGCTCCATAACCTAATAATAATATTTTCATCTCCAACCTCCTTTAAACTCTTGATAGGCTTCTATAACCAGCTGTTCTTGCTCTTCATCTAAAGAAACTAACGGTAGGCGTAATTCATTTTTTCCAAAACCTAAATGACTAACTAAAGCTTTTACTGGGATTGGATTAATATCACAACCTATCTGAACGACTAAGGGTTTGATTTGATCAAATAATTTTTGTGCTATTAAAGGATTTTTTTGATATTCTCGGTAAATAGTTTCAAATTCAGACGGGACAGCATTAGCAATCACCGATACCACACCATCTCCACCTTTTTCATAAAAAGGTAAAATCAAATCATCATTGCCACTATAGATAAAGAAATCTTGAGGTAAAGATTCTTTGAGATTTTGAAAATACGCCAGATCACCTGTAGCGTCTTTTAAAGCATAAATATAAGGGTTTTCAGCTAAAAATTTTGCTGTTTCCACTTCAATAGTCATACCTGTTCTTGCTGGAACATTGTATAAAACAACAGGCAATTTGGTTGCATTCGCTATTGTTGTAAAATGTTCTAGCAAACCTCGCTGATTGGTTTTATTATAATATGGCGTAATTAGCATAATGCCGTCAGCTCCAGCTTCTTTAACTTTTAAAGAGTGATCAACGGACGTTTTTGTATCATTTGTACCCGTTCCAACAATAATTGGTACTCGACCATTAGCAGTTTTTACAGCTAACTTAACTAAATTTAATTTCTCTTCTTCCGTCAATGTCGATCCTTCTCCTGTCGTTCCATTAACAAAAATTGCTTGAATATCATGATCAATTAAAAAATCAACATGAGACTTGAAAGCTTTGTAATCTACAATTCCTTGATTAAACGGGGTAGTAATAGCTACAGCTGTTCCTTTGAATATTGGGTTCATTTTTCTTCCGACCTCTCTTTTTAAATTAAAGTTTAAAAATTTGGCATAACCGATTCACAGCTAAGGCCCCATTTTTTTCATCAATTACATACGAAATACTAATTTCTGAAGTCGTTACTTGATAAAAATCAATTTGGTTATCCAATAGAGTTAAAAATACCTTGCTTGCCACTCCTGACATATCACGCATGCCAGAACCTATCACTGAAATTTTGACGTAATCTGTTT
Organism: uncultured Vagococcus sp.; assembly: GCA_963517295.1. Classification (GTDB taxonomy): domain Bacteria; phylum Bacillota; class Bacilli; order Lactobacillales; family Vagococcaceae; genus Vagococcus. The sequence continues at coordinate 28,379 of CAUQFM010000004.1, read as the reverse complement.
GAACCTCGTATTTTAAATCTAAAAATTCTGTTTTTAATTCTTCTGAAATTAAATACAATTCACTTGCTTCTGTATTTTTCATTGTAAAAGATAATTGTAGTCCATTATCATTGACTGTTTGAGAAATCATATCCACATTTATTTCATTTTTTTCAAGTAATAAAAATATCTTTTTTAAAAGTTGAGCATTATTCTTTGGATAGCTAAATGTGATATAGTTCATTTCTTTATCTAAAGCAACGCCTGTCACTGCTTTTTTTTCTAAACTATTATTCTGTTCCATAATCCATGTCCCGCTTTCTTTTGATAATGCTTTTCCCAAGTAAATAGGGACATTATAGTTTTTAGCAATTTCTACACTTCTTGTCTCCAATACACCTGACCCAAGCGCACTCATTTCCATCATTTCTTCAAAACTGACTGTTTCTAAACGTTTTGCCTCCGTATACAATCTAGGATCAGTACCGTAAACACCTGCCACATCTGTGTATATTTCACAAGGCGCCTTTAGTGTTGCGGCTAATGCTACAGCTGTGGTATCGCTACCACCTCTTCCTAATGTTGTTAACTCTCCTTCTTCATTTATGCCTTGAAAACCAGCTACAATAATCACTTTATTGGCATCAATCATTTTTTCTAAAACACAACCATCTATATTTAAAATTTTACTTTTCATGTAATGACCTTTTGTTTTAATTCCCGCTTGAAAACCAGTCACGGCTCTTGTTTTAACACCTATTTCATTAAGTGCAATGGATAAATAAGATATTGTTTGTTGCTCTCCTGTTGTTAAAAGCATAGCTAAATCATGATTATCCGGCTTATCAGAAAGCTGTTCAACATTTCTTAATAATTGATCCGTTGTTTTTCCCATTGCTGACACAACAACAATTAATTTTTCTTGATCTTGAACTCTTTTATTTAAATATTCAGCTATTTTTCTTATTTTTGAAAAATCACCTACTGATGTTCCACCAAATTTAAGGACACTTCTTTTAATCACTATAATTCCTCCTACGTTGCACCGAAAAAACAAAAAAACAAGCCCATTGGTGGTGGACTTGTTTTTGAATTATCTACAAGCGATGCACCCCATTATTTTTGACAATAACGACAGTCCTATAGCTATTAACTATAAGCCCAACATATTTATTCGCTGCAACGATAAATACATTTCGGCATCGCACCCTTTCAATAAGATATTTTGCAGATACTAAATCTTATTTACTGATGATTAATGCGCCTCATCTCTAAATTATTTAATTGTTGAGATTGATTATAGCAAAGCATTTTAAAAGTGGCAAGTAAATTAGAATAATAAAATATCACTAATTATTTTTTAATAAAAATAATTAGTGATAAAAAAACATCATTTATTTAAATAAGTTGACAAAAAATTAGAGACTGTTGTTTCATATTTCTCTGGATTAGTGCTATAACTCATTCCATGCTTTGCCCCTTCAAAAATAACAAGCTCACTCGGTCCATTTGTGGCTTTTTGTAATTTATAAACAAATTCTGTAGGAACAAAATCATCCTTATCTCCATGAATCAAAAGTAAAGGTAAATCATTTTTTTTAAGCTGATTTACTGCACTAGCTTCTTTAAAAGAATAACCTACTCTTATTTTAGTATAGACAGATGTTAGTGGGATTAATGGAAATGCTGGTAAATGAAACATTTCATTTATTTGATAGGTTAATTCATTTTGGACAGTATCATAACCACAATCAGCAATAATTGCCTTCACTTGCTTGGGTAATTCTTCACCACTTGTCATCATGACAGTTGAAGCTCCCATGCTTACTCCAAACAAAACAATTTCTTCATCTGCCCCTTGACGCGTGATGATTTCATCTACCCATTTAACATAATCTTTTCGATCCAACCAACCAAATCCAGTATAATCCCCCTCACTTTTTCCGTGTCCACGATTATCCGGAACGAGAACATCGTAACCTAATTCATAAAATAATTGCGCGAATTTCCCCATTGAATTCCCTTCACTCATATAACCATGAGCAACAATGACTGTTTTGTTTACTGACTTTTCATGTGTTATCAATTTTGCTTGTAATGTTAAATTATCTTCTGATTGTATGGCAATTGTTTTTATTTTTTCATCTGCAAATAACCAATTTTTAGCCATTTTTTCTTTACTTTCAGATTGAATAAATTCTTTTTCTCCTGAAACAATGGCATAATTAAATAAGTAATTAACACCGAAGCCTAAACCTACTATTATTAAAATAATTACACCAGAAATTATTATTATTAACTTTTTTTTCATAGTTGCCTCCCTAAACATGTTATGATTATAGTGTAAATAAAATTTAAAAAGGATGGTTCTCATGATCTCTATTGTTTTTGATAATCGACAATGGGTAAAAGCTGCTTCTTATTACTTAAGAACGCTAGTTTTTGTTCAAGAACAGAAAATTTCACCTAAAGCTGAATTTGATGCCTATGATTCTGATCAAACGAATTATCTCGTTATTTTTTACGATAAAACTCCCATCGCGACTGGTCGATACCAACAAGATGACTTAACTACTGTTAGACCTGATCGTGTTTGTGTTAAACGTGAATGGCGAAAAAAAGGGATTGGAAGACGTGTTATTTTAGAACTCGAACAGCAAGGACGTCATAACAATTGTACTCTTTCTCGAATTCACGGTGAAAAACAAGCTATTCCTTTTTACGAAAAAATTGGTTACCACGTAGTATCTGATGAATTCATTGAAGATGGTATTATCTGTGTTAAACTTGAAAAAAATATTTTTTAGCTCATAAAAAGAGGCAGACACAATCTAAAATTAGTAGATTGTGCTTGCCTCTTTTAGATTTAATAATCTTGTTTTCTTGATTTTCTTTTCGCGCGATCTGTTTGACGACGATCAACTTTACGTTTTTGTTTTTCATTATCATCAATAGCATATTGTATTTTTTTCTTATAAGCTGGTTTTACTTTTTTCTTCTTCTTTTTAACTAAACCAATCATCGAAATATCTAATTGTTTTTGTGTTTTTTCTCGTTTTTCACGACGATTACGATCGTAAGAATCCACAATTTCTCCACCACGAATTACTTTAGGATGGAATTCAATGCCTAATTTTTCTAATTCAGCCAATTGATTTTCATCACTTGGTTGATACAACGTAATAGCTATTCCTTCTAACCCATTACGGCCAGTACGACCCACACGGTGAATAAAGAATTCCAAATCAACTGGGATTTCTGCATTAATAACATGAGAAACTCCTTCAATGTCAATTCCACGAGCAGCTAAATCAGTTGCTACAACAAATTGATAATCTAAATTTTGGACATTTTTCATCACACGTTTTCTCTCACGTGGAGGAATATCACCATGAATTGTTGCTACTTTTAAGCCTTGTTCTTTCAAATAAGCCGCAATTTCATTCACACGTTGTTTGGTATTGGCAAAAACCATAACCAAATAGGGTTGCCCAATATTTAATAACTGATGAATTACTTTATTAACATCTTGACCTTTTGTTGAAATAGCCCAATTATCAATCGTATCCGAAATAACTGATGAAGGTTTAATATGTTCCACTACAGGATTACTCATATATTTCTTTAGAAACGGTTGTAATTTGTTAGGAATCGTAGCTGAAAAGACTAGCATTTGTAATTCTTTAGGTAATGTTGCAGCAATTTTATCCACATCTTCTAAGAATCCCATATCTAAAGTCATATCGGCTTCATCCACAACAAAATAGTTAGCAGTAAATGTTTTCAGTGATTGACTGTTTACTAAATCTAAAATTCTACCAGGTGTACCAATCACGATATGAGGTTGACTTGATTTAAGCTTTTCTATTTGGCGTTTTTTATCTGTTCCACCAACATATTGAGAGACTCTAATTTCATTTGGAGAATGTTTGGCAATTTGAACTGCTGCCTGATAGATTTGTTCAGCTAACTCACGACTTGGTGTCGTAATAATCCCTTGAACTTCATCTTTTTCTGTATCCACTGCATTCATCATTGGTAGTAAGAATGTATGTGTTTTTCCAGATCCTGTTTGTGATTGTCCTACCACGTTTTTTCCATTCATAATAACAGGTATTAATTTTTCTTGTACATCTGTTGGTTTAAGAAATTTCTTTTCATCTAAAGCGTTCATTATAAATTCTTGAAAATTATATTGTTTAAATAAATTCATTCTTTCACCTTCCTTCTCTTTTTTTTACCCTTTGGCATTATAGCACATTTTAAATGAATAGTTTTAAAATGATTAAGATAAACACAAAATAACTTAAAATTGAATAAGTTAAACTGCTTGTTGTGAACTCTTCATCCGCTCCGTAACTTCTTGCTAAAATCGGCATTGCATTTTGTACTGGCATAGCTGATTGTAAGATAAAGACATTTAACATTAAAGGTGGAACGGGTATAACCCATGATAACAGGTAAACAACTAAAGGCGAAATGAAATATCTCCCTAAAAGAACACCTGCTACATCTTTATTCATTTTTATATTTTTAATTCCTGTTTGATAAATGATTATTCCTATAACAAATAAAGAAAGTGCTGTTGTCATTCCACCAACATACGTTGAAAAATCAAACAAAGGCTTTGGCACATCGATACCCGTTAGTAACCACATTATTCCCACTACAAATCCCATTAAAGCAGGAGAGAGTAGTTGTTTTAATAATTTTTTAAAGCTAAATTTCGCTTTTTTTATATCAATTTCAGGATTATCATTGGCAATCAGTAAAATACCTATCGTAAAGAAGAAAGTTGTGTTACACATATAATAAAGTAGCGCATATGGTATTGCTTTTTCTCCAAAAATCGCCATATTAACAGGTAATCCCATAAAAATAGTATTGGCTGCTGTAAACATCGTCATAAAAGAACCACGTCTAGTCACAGGTACTTTTGTTACTTTAGCATAAATAAAACTAATACCAAATGTGATAATAATAGATGTAAAAGGTAATGCAATTCCTTTAAATAATTCTAAAAACTCGGATCTTGTAAACTTTTGTGTCATATTTAAAAACATACTTAGCGGTAACGTGATGTTTAACACTAATTTAGAAAAAACATCTGCTGTATGATTATCAAACCATTTTCTCCAAGTTAAAATATAACTTAATAAAATAATCGCAAAAACGACTAAAATATTTAAATAAGCAGCTAACATTTAGTTGAATTCAACCTCCTGACCATTCTTTATGTACACTCTAGGTAGACGATCAGTCAACGCACAGGTAACTTCATAATTTATTGTTTGGATATATTCAGCACCAGATTGGACAGAATTAAAAACCCCTTGATTTCCCCCAAATATGGTGACTTTTGTCCCTATTGGTAACTCTCTGTCTAATTTAACCATACATTGATCCATACAAATTCGACCAACCACAGGATATTTATGACCTGAAATAATTACTTCATACCCTTGAAAACCACGAGAAAAACCATCTGCATAACCAATTGGTAAAGTAGCAATCCACTCTTTTTCTTGAGTTTCATAAGTTGCTCCGTAGCCAATTTTTTCACCTTTTTCAAGTTGCTTTATATGAATAATTTCTGTTTCTAAAGTGAGCGCTTGTTTTAATTGATAAGGATCTTTTAATTCATGTCCAGAGGGATTCATTCCATATGTTGCCACTCCGTAACGAACTAAATTACTCTTCCAAGCCTCATGCCATAACGCAGTGGCTGAATTGGAAGTATGAATATACTTAATCTCGTGTCCAAAAATAGCAACCGCTTGATTAAAACGCTGTTGTTGCAATTCCAAATAGCTGTTATCTGTAGAATCAGCCTTTGCAAAATGAGTAAATAAGCCTTCAAAATCAATATATTTACTTTTTTCTAGCAAGTTCTTAGCTATTTGCATTTCATTTTCATCTCGAAGTCCAACACGCCCCATTCCCGTATCAATTTTCAAATGAATTTTTATAGGTTTTTGAATTTTTCCGTCTAATCCAATCAACCACTCTAAGTTAGTTGCTGTTAAAGTGATATTATTTTTAATCGCTAAATTCACATATTCAAGAGAAACATAACTTAACACAATAATTGGCTCCGAAACATCAGCTTCTCTTAATTCTAATGCTTCGTCTAAGTTAGAAACACATAAACCGGTCGCGCCAGCTTGGATAGCTGATTTAGCTACTACCGTTGCCCCATGTCCATAAGCATTCGCCTTGACTACAGCAAATACTTCTTTATTTTTATCAAGCTTCTTCATTTCTTTTTTTATATTAGATTCAATAGCATCTAAATCGACAATGACACGACTTCCCCGATAATAACTTGGTTTCATTTTTTTACTCTCCTTTATGTTAACTTATATTTTAACACAATCTTTCTTAAAGATTTTTACAAATAAATTATATTAAAAAAGACTTAACAAAAATCGTTAAGTCTCCTAATTAGTTCTTTGGTGCAACGCCAATTGCTACAGTTTTTTCTCCAAGGTGAGTGCCTACTACTGGACCAAAATCACAGATTACTACATCTAAATCTGGGTATCTTTTTAATAAATCCAACTCAACTTGTGTTGCTATTTCATAATTATTACAATGAATAACATAAAAGGAACTGTTCTCAGGTTTACTTTTAATTTCATTTAGAACAATTTCTTCTATACGATTTAAAGCCTTTTTTTGCGAACGTATTTTTTCGCTTAAAATAATATTACCTTCTTTAAAACAAAGAATTGGTTTTATTTTTAAAAGGGTTCCAATTACCGCTGCTCCGTTTTTCAAACGTCCACCTCGAACTAAGTGGTTTAAATCATCTACAACGATATAACCTTCAACAGACTCTCTAACTACAGTTAATTTTTCTATAATTATTTCTGGTTGTATTTCTGGTTCATTTACCAGATCAAGAGCAATTTCTACCATTTTTCCCATTGGACCACTTGTTAATAGCGAGTCAAAAGGATAAATCACAATATCTTCTACTTCACTAGCTATACTTTTCAATGAACTAATAAATCCTGATATACCAGATGACATATGAATGCTTATCACAGCATCATAGCCCTTTTTAGCGATTTTTTCATATAGTTCAAAAAGCTCACCAATTGATGGTTGTGATGTTTTAGGGAAATTTTTGGCATTATTTAATAGATCGTAGAAGCCATCCACATGAATATCTATGCCTTCATTATAAACAGTATCATCAATAATCAATGGTACTGGAACGATGAATAGATCTTCACGACTTCGATAGTCATCTTTTAAGAAAACGGTGCTATCCGTGACGACTGCAATTTTCATTATTATTATTCCTCAATTCTTTTATCTTTCAGGCAAATTACACCTAGTATTCATTATAGGGGGCTATTTTCTTAATGTAAAGAAAAACAATCACGAATTATTTACTTAAAAAGCTCTTAATTGCTTCGGTATTAGCAACTGTATCAATTTCTAAAACACTGCCTGCATGATCATAATAACCATCGCTCCAAGAGCCTTCAACAGGTACTGTTAATATCTCTAAAGGCTTGTGACTACTAAATAAATAACTTGATCCTGCGCCTGGATAAAAACTAAAAGGAACATCAGTTTGTGTATAACCTTGGACTTTTCCAACTGCTTCTGGAAAACGCCAAGCATTTAACGGGTTAAATCCTTGTTTTAACAAAGCAGTCATAACTTGTTGTTGTCGTCTTACTCGACCAAAATCACTTTCCTCATCTTTTCTAAAACGAGCGTATTGAAGTGCTTCTTCGCCACTCATTTTTTGAGGACCCTTTTTGATAACCGTCCCTTCAACTTCCAAATCTTTTTCAGCATCAATCTGTAAGCCAGATGGTGCTAAAGTATCAACTATTTTAGGAAAAGAATCAAAATTAACAATCGCATAATATTGAATAGGAATACCAAATGTTTCCTTGATTGTTTTGCGAACTAATTCAGGTCCTCCATACGAATAGGCTGCGTTTATTTTATTACTTTCTAAACCATTGTCAGTTGGAATAGATACGTAGGTATCACGCATAATAGAGACTAATTTTGGTTGTCTATTTTTTTTATCATAATGAGCAATCATTATGGAATCTGAACGACCTTGATCTTCCCCACGAGAATCACTTCCTAATAGTAAAATATTAGTCGATCCATCACCACTTTTTTCTCCTAAGAAGGCACCGACATCTGCTTGTTTATTATTTTTATCAAATTTAGTAGCCATTATACCTTTTAAATAACCAAAGACACCTAATGTTAAAAGAATTATTACAACCCAAAGAATCATTCGAGCTTTTCTTTTCTTTTTCTTAGGTTTTTTAGTCTTTTTTTCAATCGGTTGCTGCGGTTCGTTCGGTGTTGCTGATTTACTTTTTTTATTTGTCTTCTTTTTTGTTTCTTTTTCAAGTTCTTCTTGACGTCTTTTATCCATTCTTGTCATATTCGCCATTAGATACCTCTCTTAATTTTTTCAATTGTCAAATTAAGGATAAACTATTTTAAAAAATAAGGGAATAAAAAAATTTAAATCTTATCATATTTTTACACTACTTTTTTGAATAAACAGGATAACAACCTAAATCTTTAATTTTTGCACCTAAAGTAATCATTTCATCTAATGCTAAATTTATTAATAATAAGTCCTCACATTTTATATCTAATAGAAAGAAATAATCTCCTAATTTAGTTTTTAATGGTCTTGATTCAATTTTAGTTAAATCAATTTCTCTCCAACTAAGCGTAGATAATATTTTATGTAAATTACCAGGTTTGTTTTTTTTCATTTCCACAGCGATTGTTTTCCGCTGGATTTGAGCGTTTGACTTCTTATGTCTTAATTGATTTTTACCTATTACCCAAAATCTGGTTTGATTGTTGGGAATATCTTGAATATTGGATTTAACAATAGACAAGCCATATCTTTCTGCCGCTTCTTTTGATGCAATAGCACCTACACATTCATTCGGATTATTTTTTAACCATTCAGCTGCTTCTGTTGTAGAATTTGTTATTTCTTGCTTTGTATTAGATAAATACTCAGAAATAAATTGTTGTGTTTGTGCCAAAGCTTGTGGATGAGATTTGACTTTTTTAACACTTTTCCACGATTGTTCCCAATTTGGATGAACCATTAAATTTTGATTAATCGGTAAGATTATCTCTGCTTGAATTGGTAGAGTCGCATAATGATATAAATAGTCTAGCGTTTGATTAACCGTTCCTTCAATACTATTTTCAATCGGAACCACTACATAGTCGACCTGTTCCAATTCAACACCCTTTAAACAAGTGACAATCGTTTGAAACGGAATAAGGGTCTCAGAAGGGAACATGAATTTAGTTGCTGAATAGGTAAAAGAATCTGCAGGGCCTAAGTAACCAATAGTCATAACCTTATCTCCTTCATTTTCAACATAATTTCAGTCACAATAATTCCGACTGATTTATCTTCTATTTCCACGATAATACTGGCTACATCTCTATATTTTTGTTCTCGTGAAATGAATAATTCAGCTATTTCTTCGTAAGAGGAATCGTCTGCTAAAGGGCGCTTACTTTCTTTATCTTCTTGAATTCTTTTAATTAAGGTTTCGATATTGCCTTTTAAATAAACGACACATGTCTGATGTTTAAGTTCTTTCAAGCTTTTTTCAAACGTAATAACGCCTCCGCCTGTCGAAATCACCGTTTCTACCATTAAATTTTCAATTAAAACTTGATACTCCATTTGTCTAAAGGCTGCTTCTCCTTGGGTTTTAAAAATTTCAGGGATTTTTTTTTGTGCTTTTAACTCTATTAACTGATCCATCTCACTAAAATTATAAACTAATCTTTTGGCTAACTCTCTACCGGTTGTAGATTTTCCTGATCCCATAAAGCCAATCAAAATAACTGGCATCATTTCAGTAAGCTTTCTAAGTCATCAAAAAAGTGAGGATACGATACAGATACAGCATCACTTTTATCTAAAATAACCTCACCTTCTTTAACTAACAATGCGGCTATTTGAAGCATCATACCAATACGATGGTCTCCATAACTAGTTACTCTACTGCCTGATAATTTTGTATTCCCTTGAATAATCATTCCATCAGCTGTTGGTAAAATATTGGCCCCCATTTTAGTTAACTCATCAGAAACAGCTTGGATACGATCTGTTTCTTTTACTCGTAACTCTTCGGCATCTTTGATGATTGTTTCCCCTGTCGCTTGTGTTGCTAAAAGAGCGATAATTGGTAATTCATCAATTAATCTTGGGATAATATCGCCAGAAATTTCAGTACCAATTAAAGTACTTGAAGTTACCGTAACTGTTCCGGAATCATTTAACTCATCGATGTCTGTTAGACTAATATTCCCACCCATTGCTTTAACAACGTCAATAATCCCTGTTCTAGTCTCACTTAAGCCCACATTTCTAAGGACAACATGACTATTTGGAACAATTAAACCAGCCACAATAAAAAAAGCAGCAGAAGAAATATCACCAGGAACACTCACTTTTTGTCCAGTAAATCGTTGGTGTCCACTTAGATTAATTTTTTTACCTTCTACTTTAATCTGTCCGCCAAATTGCTTAATCATGACTTCTGTATGATCACGTGTTTTTTCTTTTTCAATTAATTCAGTTTCCCCATCCGCTTGAAGAGCTGCAAATAAAAGAGCTGATTTCACCTGAGCGCTAGCGACAGGTAATTGATACCTAATCGCTTTTAAGTCAGAATTTGCATTTAATTTTATTGGAGGAAACTCGCTATTCTCAGAACCAGTTACAGATACGCCCATTTCTCTTAAAGGCAACATCACTCGGTTCATCGGTCTTTTTTGAATAGAAGAGTCACCTGTTAAAGTTACATCAAAACCTTGCCCAGCTAAAATACCCATTAACAAACGGATTGTTGTGCCTGAATTGCCTACATCTAGAATTCCATTTGGCTTTTTAAGACCATTCATCCCCTGTCCATCAATTGTGATTTTATGACCATCATCATGAATCGGGACACCTAATTGCCTAAAAATTTTCAAAGTATCCAGACAGTCATCTGCTCTTAAAAAATCAGTAATAACCGTCTCACCTTCTGCTAGTGAACCAAACATAATACTACGATGAGAAATTGATTTATCTCCTGGTACTTTTAATTCTCCATTTAAAGATGTCGCATTTATTTTTAATTTCATTACTTTCCTCCTAAGATATCACACAGGTATAAGCTGACTGTATAGTAATAACAGATTTTGCTTGCATCAGATCTTTTTCATTTTTAAATGAGATACATAAAATACCAAAGATATCATCTCTTGTTTCCATGATTTTAATATTAATCAAACTTATTTTTTCTTTTGCTAAAATACTAGTTACTTCAGCAATTGCTCCAGGATAATCCGGGACATTGACATACAAATCATAAAAACCTGGAATGACACCTTCTTTATGAACAGGTATCTCATCTCTAACTTTTTTGGCGTCCTCAAAAAATCGATATAATTCTTCGCGATTACCAGTAGCTAACTTATTTTTTATCTTGTCTAAATTACTTAGCCAACGTTCAATTTCTTCTATCAAAATATAACGATTACTGATTGAAATATCCGTCCACATTTTCGGATCAGAAGAAGCAATTCGGGTGATATCTCTAAATCCTCCAGCTGCTAGTTTTTTAGCCATAGGTAACTCATCAATTAAACTGTCTGCTTGCGTCACAAGTTGAGAGGCAATAATATGAGGCATATGACTTAATATTCCAGTCATTTTGTCATGTTCAAAAGCTTCTAATTCAATAAATTTTGCTTTAGTCAAACTTAATAATGACTTTAACTTAGTAATTTTTTCAGTTGAAACACCTTCATTTGCTACTAAAATATAATACGCATTCTCAAATAAGTTTATATCTGCTGCCATAAAACCTGACTTATGTGAGCCTGCCATCGGATGTCCACCAATAAAGTCTTGCTTATCTTTAAACACTTCTTTAGCTGTTTCTAGTATTTCACCTTTAGTACTTCCGACATCTGTTATCAGTACATTATTTTTTAAATTAAAACGGGCTATTTTCGGCATTAAAGATAGGGTAATTGAAACCGGTGTACAAAAAAAGATGACATCCGCCTGTTCACAAGCTTCTTTAAAATTTTGAGTATACTCATCAATAATTTTATGCTGGTAAGCACCTGTCAACTCTTCCATATTCTCACTAAAACCCACAATATGTAACTCTTTATTTTTTTCCTTTAAACACAAGGCAACGGATGAACCTATCAATCCGATGCCAATCATTAAAATATTTTTCACGTTTCGTTCCTCCTTATATTTTTTTAAAAATTAAGAGTATAGTCACGATAACGTTTTACTTCATCTTTCATTCTTTCAAAAGAATCACTTTCAAATTTATCTAACATTGCTTTGGCAATTTCAATTGTTACCATCGCTTCTGCCACCACGCAAGCCGCAGGAACAGCAGAACTATCTGAGCGTTCCACACTAGCTTTATAAGGTTCTTTAGTGTCAATATTCACTGATTGCAAGGGTTTGTACAGTGTTGGAATTGGTTTCATGACACCGCGAACAACAACAGGCATTCCATTTGTCATCCCGCCTTCAAATCCACCTAAATTATTGCTCGTGCGAGTATAACCTGTTTCTTTGCTCCAAATGATTTCATCCATCACTTCACTACCATAAAGTCTAGCAGCTTCAAAACCAACCCCGAATTCAACCCCTTTAAACGCATTAATTGAAACAACTGCTTGGGCGATTTTCCCATCTAGTTTTTGATCCCACTGTGTATAGCTACCTAATCCAATCGGAACACCACCTACGACAACTTCCACAACGCCTCCAATGGTATTCCCTTCTTTTTTAGTCGCATCTATTTTCTCTTTCATTGCTTCTTCAATTGCTGGATCCACACATCTAACTGCCGAATTTTCTGCTTTTTCTTTAATTTCGGCAACAGTCATCGTATCAGGAATTGAGCCACGAACCCCTCCAATTTCTAAAACATGACCGGCCACATCTATCTCTAATTCTTTAAGCATTCTTTTACAAACAGCAGCAATAGCAACACGCATAGTTGTTTCTCTAGCCGAAGATCTTTCTAAAACATTTCTTAAATCATCTTGTTCATATTTGATGCCACCCACTAAATCTGCATGTCCTGGTCTTGGTTTTGCTAAACGGCGCATTTTTTTTGCCCGTTCATCGACTGGGTTAATTCCCATAACTGTTTCCCAATTTTTAAAATCATCATTTTTAACAATCAATGTGATAGGAGAACCTAACGTTTTACCATGTCTAACACCTGACGTAATTTCAACTGTATCTGTTTCGATTAACATTCGGCCACCTCGGCCATAACCACCTTGACGTCTTTTTAAATCATAATTTATATCTTCAACCGATAACGGAATTCCTGCTGGCATCCCGTCAATAATTGCTGTTAATTCTGGTCCATGTGATTCTCCTGCTGTAAAATAACGCATACTCATTCCCCCAATTTATTTTTCTAAATAATTTTTCATTTCTTCTATTGATATGGTTTCAATTTTAGCTTGTCCAATTTTTTCTAAGAGTATGATGCGTATGTTGCTTCCTCTTGTTTTTTTATCATGAGTTAAAGCTGTAAATAATTTATCCTCTTCCCACTCTTTTAAGTGAGTTGGTAAATGAAATTTAGTTAACATATTCTCTAATTCATTGAATAAGCCACTCGGCATAGTTCCTAGTTTTTCAGCATTTTTAGTCAGTCGACACATTCCGATAGCAACAGCTTCACCATGCGTGACAACGCCAAACCCTTGTGTTTGTTCGATAGCATGACCAATTGTATGTCCAAAATTTAGAATCAGTCGGATACCTGTATCAAATTCATCTTCTTCCACAACTTTTCGTTTTACTTTACAACAAGCAAAAATAATTTCTTCAGAGTAGTTTAGGACATCTTTTTCATCTATAATAGTGCTTAGTAAATCCCAAAGTTCTTTGTCTGCGATAGCTGCTGATTTTACAACTTCAGCCATTCCTTCTTGCAGACGTCTATCTTCTAAAGTTAACAATGTATTAGGATCAATTAATACGCCATCTGGTTGAGCAAAAGTTCCCACTAGATTTTTAGCAACACTTGTATTAACCGCTGTTTTACCACCAATACTACTGTCTACTTGCGCTAAAAGAGTCGTTGGGATTTGCAAGAAATGAATCCCTCTCATATAGGTAGATGCCACAAATGCACCTAAGTCTCCCACAACACCTCCACCAAGAATAATCACGCCATCTTTTCTTGTCATACCTTGTTCCGCTAAATAATGATACAAAACTTCAGCCGTTATTAGATTTTTGCTCGTTTCACCTGGCTTCACTGAAACAAGTGAAACATCAAATCCAGCTGCTCTTATTGATTCCTCAACGTGTTGTCCGTAAAGAGTAGCCACCGTTTCATCTGAAACAATGACGATTTTTTGAGGTTCCCAAAGTGATTTAACCCATGTCCCGACATGAGTTAAACTACCTTTTTCAATTAATAAATCATAGCTTTTATTTGGTAACGTCACACTTAATTTCATTTTTTCACCTCTAGATTTTTTCTCTAATTTTTTTGATTTCTTTCATGGTTTTTTCCATTACATGGATTTGTTCCATCATATTCATGTAACGTTTTTCGTTTAACGATTGTTGCCCATCAGACCAAGCATTATTTGGATCTGGATGAATTTCAACGATCATACCTGAAGCGCCTGCTGCAATTCCTGCCACAGCCATCGGAGTGACATAATCCCAGACACCTACACCGTGACTTGGATCAACAATTATTGGGAAATGACTTAATTTCTGAATAACTGGAACAGCACTTAAATCCATCGTATTACGTGTCGCTGTTTCATAAGTTCTAATGCCACGTTCGACAAAAATTACGTTTTGATTTCCTGTAGCAGCTATGTATTCTGCTGCGTTTAGCCATTCATCAATTGTTCCTGAAATACCACGTTTTAGCGCTACGGGAAGTCCTGTTTTCCCCACCGCTTGAAGCAGTTTGAAGTTTTGCATGTTACGTGCACCAATTTGTAAAATATCAGTGTATTTAGCTACTAACTCTAAATTTGCTTCATCCATGACTTCTGTAATAACTTTCATATCGTATTTATCAGCTGCTTGACGAATGTATTTCAAGCCTTCTTCTTCTAATCCTTGGAACGCGTACGGAGAAGTTCTTGGTTT
The DNA here is from genome assembly GCA_963517295.1 of uncultured Vagococcus sp. Lineage (GTDB taxonomy): Bacteria > Bacillota > Bacilli > Lactobacillales > Vagococcaceae > Vagococcus. The sequence continues at coordinate 13,198 of CAUQFM010000004.1, read as the reverse complement.
AAATGCTCCTCCTCTTAAAATAGTCGCCCCACCATTTTTAGCTATCCGAGCGCATTCCATAATTTGTTCCAATCCTTCAATCGAACAAGGACCAGCCATTGTTACAAAATTTTCTTCTCCACCGATTTTTACACCGTCAACATCAACTACTGTATCAGTTGGATGAAATTCACGACTTGTTAATTTGTAACTGCTTGTAATCTTCACTGTGTCAGAAACACCGTCGTAACTTCTAAAAGGGACATCAATCATTTTTTCAACATTTCCTACTAAACCAATAACGGTATGATCTTTCCCTTCACTTAAATGAACCTCTAATCCCTCTTCTTTAATACGTTTAATCACTGCATTTACTTGTTCTTTCGTTGCCTCTGGTTTCATTATAACGATCATTTGTTTTTCCCCTTTTCATTAAGTTCTGATAATAATATATTTTTGATTTCTTTAACTGGCATTTTTTTATTTGTCATTAATTCGAATGCAATAGCTGCTTGGTGTATCAGCATTCCTAATCCATTGATTGTCACTGCATTTTGTTTTTTTGCTGCTTTTAAAAACTGGGTTTCTAATGGGTGATAAATTAAATCAACCACAATATGTTCCTGTGTTATAGCATTTACCTGACTTATTGGAAGCTCTAGGCTATCTCCCATACCGATTTGTGTGGCGTTAACCAAAATTTGACTTTTTTTAATTTTTTCAGTTAGTTTTGTCGTGTCGGCGTAGTCAAAAACTTGGATTATAGTATTTGTTTCATCTGCTATTTTTCTTAACTCATGAACAACTGTTTCGAATGTTTCATTTTTTCTTTTAAAGACATTGATTTCAGCAATACCATCCAAAGCACATTGACAAATGATGGCTCGTGATGCTCCACCTGCGCCTAAAATAGTCATTGTTTGATTTTTAATGATCACATTTTGTTCTTCTAAACTTTTGATAAAACCTAGTCCATCCGTGTTGTGACCAGATAGTATTTGATTTTTCTGCACAACAGTGTTTACAACACCAATCAATTTTGCTGCTGATGATAACTCATCACACATTTGGTAAGCTCTTTTTTTATAAGGCATTGATATATTAACACCTAACATATCTAACACTTTTACTGAATCCATCATCTTTTCAAAATCAGATTCTATTGTTTCAAATGCTAGATAAACAGCATTTGTATGCGTTAAAGAATAAGCAGTATTGTGTATCCTAGGTGACAAACTATGCTTTATAGGATTAGCTATCACGCCAGCTAATCGTGTATATCCCGATATATAATCTTCCATAATTTCTCCCCTCTAATTACAAATAAAAGACGATAACTTTTCATAGATTGATTAATCAAATCTATAGTTACCGTCTTTCTTGAATACATCGATTCAAAATATAAGAAAAGCCACTATAGATTTTTAATCATCTATGTGGCTCTTTAAAGTCAATTTAAAGATCTTTAGCCTTCATAGATACAAACTGTCTTTGTTTGCATCCGTTAATAGGGTACAAACATCATCTATAATAGCTAAAGTAAAAGTTATTCAGTTGTGAGGTAAGACGGATATTATTTTTGTTCATGTCATTCACTCCAACGGGTTTTTTATTTAATAATTGTTCACAGTATAACCATAAATATTTTTAATGTCAATTTATTTTACCTAATTCCTTTTTTTGGTATACTATCAAAAAAGGAAGGTGAAAAAATGACTACCAAACTAATCGTTATTTCTATTGATGCACTGGGTACTGTTGATATTGATTTACATAAAGAAAAAATCCCTACTTTATATTCACTCATAAAAAAAGGAACTCTCGTCAAAAAAATAAAAGGAATTTATCCAACGTTAACATATCCTTCTCACGTTACCTTAATGACAGGAATGTATCCTAAAAATCATGGTATTGTAAATAACACTAAAAACCAATCGAACCGCTTGTCTCCAGACTGGTTTTGGTATGATAGAGAAATAAAGGTGCCCACCATTTATGATACTGCAAAAAAAGAAGGTTTAACAACAGCTTCTTTTCTTTGGCCTGTTACTGCTAGTAGTTCCATTGATTATAATATCGCAGAGATTTTTCCTAACCGAATTTGGAATAATCAAGTCATGATTTCTCTAAAAGCAAGTTCTCCTTTATTTCTATTATCAATGAATCAAAAATATGGTCATTTAAGAAAAGGAATCATGCAACCTTTTCTTGATGATTTTATTACCGCATGTACTGTTGATACTATCTTAACTAAATCACCTGATTTAACTTTAGTTCATTTAGTTGATATGGATTCTATGCGTCATGCTTATGGCGTTCAGTCCAAAGAAGCAATTGATGCCCTTCAAAGACAGGATGCTCGTCTAGAAAAAATTATTCAAGCCACCAAAGACAATGGAACATTTGATCAGACCCATTTTGTTGTCTTAGGAGACCATTATCAAATAGACGTTCCCACTATGATTAAATTAAATGCTTTATTTGTCAAAAAAGGTTGGTCCAAACTTAAAAAGAATGGCGCAATCAAGCAAAATTGGCAAGTTTACGCTAAAAGTTGTGATGGTTCCACTTATATCTATTGTAGCAAAAACTGCCGTGTTGCTCCTGAAATAATCAAAGAAAGCATTATTCATTTAGACGGCATCGAAAATGTTTACCTGACAGATGAAATCAAGACAATGGGGGCTGATCCTAACGCTACTCTAATGGTGGAAGCAAAACCAGATTTTTATTTCAACGATGAAGCACATGGCACGCTTTTTGAGGAAGTGACCCAACAAGATATTGGAAAAATCAATCGCTACTTTGGTGTTCATGGTTTTCATCCAGATAAACCTAATTATGAAACAACTGCCTGCTTCTTTGGACCAACAATCAAAGAAGGACATATCATCGAGCGCGCTAACCTAATAGACGAAGCACCAACGTTCGCCAAATTATTAAACCTAAAAACTTTTACTAAAAAAACTGACGGAAAATGTTTAGACGATGTTTTTAAATAAAAGGAGTTCAAATTCAAGCAACTGGAAGAACTCAAAAGGAACTCTTTCGATTTATTTTGAGTTCCTTTTTTTAAACATTCTATTCTTGATAGTGGGATATATTACTGTAATCGATTAAGCTAGCTTTCCCATCTTCGACAACAATTTTGGTCAAACTATTAGGTAAAACATCTTCTAATTCAGCTAATGGAATATCTAACAAGTTAGAAACCATTGTTTTAATCGTAATTCTATGAGAAACAATAGCGACATGTTTTCCCGGAAGAGACTTAATCATTTCCTCTAAACTATTAGCACTTCTTTTGTTTAATTCAGCAAATGTTTCTCCATTATTTTCTGCTTGAAAATTCAGTGGATCATGCCAAAATAAATTCCATTCTTTAGGGTATTTATTTTCAATTTCGGTATAAGTTTTGCCTTCCCAAAGCCCCATATCAATTTCCTGAAAACCGTCATCCTTAATAACAGGTACCTTTAACTGTTGATTGACTAGCTCACTTGTTTTTATTGCTCGAATACTCGGACTTGTACAAATCAAGTCAATGGGTTCAGTAGCTAATTTCTCTCCCAGTAAAGTTGCTTGCTCAATCCCTCTTTCTGTTAAATCAGAATTTTTTAATCCTTGCATTTTTTTCATTTCATTCCATACTGTCTGACCATGTCTAATTAAATAAAGTGTTGTTTTCATTTTTTTCTTCCCTTCTTAGTTTAATACCTACTTAATAGTTTAAAAGAAAGTTGATTTGATTTATAATACTTTTATCACCTTTACTCATAATAAAAAGTTATAGGAGGAAATAATGAATTTACACTCACTACGATATTTTTATGATGCTTCTTTCTATCCTAGTCTCACTGAGGCTAGTCATCATCTACATATCAGTCAACCAGCTTTAACAAAGCACATCAAAAATTTGGAAGAAGATTACGGTGTTAGGCTTTACGAAAAAAAGGGACGTCATATTACATTAACTACAATCGGTAACGAATTAATCAAAGAATGTCATATTTTATTCCAACAAGCAGATAAAATCGAACATTTTCTCAATCAAAAAAGCTCTCATTATCCTTTAAAAGTTGGTATCACGCAACTTAATAGTGAGGAATTTATTAAAAATATTTTGATAAACGATTCCTTTGATTCCATTAAGATTGAATTAACCACAGATAATACAAAAAAAATCGCTCAATTATTAGTGAGTGAATTTATCGATGTCGCTATTCTTCCAGAATCAGACTCTTTCGCTCATTTTGAAAAAGAAAAATTATTTTCTGATGAATTAATTTTTTTATCTCATCCAGATTATTGTGAAAATTATATTTCTGAAAACCAATTATCTAATTATCAATTTATTAAACGAGAAGAAGGTAGTTTTATTCAAGAAATTTTAAACAAATGGCAGCAGCCTAATATAATTTTTTCGAATCAAGTTGCCACACATGCTGAAGCCTTACTTTTATGCGAATATCAAAATGGCCTTTATCTATGCTCTAGTATTCAAGCAAAACCCTTAATTAATTCTGGTAAATTTCAGCAAGTCATTATTGAGAATCCTCCTAAAACAAGTAGAAATTTTTATTTATACTTTAATAAACAGCAAGAATTAAAACCTTTCAAACGCTACATCAAACAAATTAGTCACGAGTTTCAGAAAAACAATTTAATTTAAAAAAGGCTCCTCACACCAAAATTGCAATACATTTTTGGTGGAGAAGCCTTTTATAATTATCAATGTTTAGTGAGTTTGCCCACCAACAATATTTAAATCTTCTTTACCATCAAACGCAACAATCGCTTCAAGAGCAGCAACAATACCTCTAGTAATATCTTCTAAACTCATTGCCGGCATTCCTGGTCTTTCTACTACTTGTTCTGGTAAAAATGGTACATGCATGAATCCAGCTTTAACTTTTGGAAATTCAGTATGAGCCAGATATAAACATTGATACATAATGTGATTACAAACAAAAGTTCCTGCTGTATTTGACACTGAGGCAGGTAATCCTGCTTCTTTGATAGCAGTAACCATCGCTTTAACAGGATGTTGTGTGAAATAAGCACTCTCTCCATCAGATTTAATCATAATATCTATTGGTTGATTGCCATCATTATCCGGGATACGAGCGTCATCTAAATTAATCGCCACTCTTTCAGGTGTTAAATCAAAACGTCCACCTGCTTGTCCAATATTTAAAACATAATCCACATCATGTTTTTTCAATGCATCACGAGTAACATCCGCACTTTTACCAAAAACAGTTGGAATTTCTAACTTTATAATTTCTGCACCTGCAATTGTATTTGGCAATTTTTTAACTGCCTCGATTGCAGGATTCATTGTATCTGTACCAAATGGATCAAATCCAGTAACTAAAATTTTCATTTTTTTCTTCCTCTCTTAATTAAAATGCCCAGAAATACATTAAGGCAATGTGTACAATAATCATCATAAGCGCAATAGGAACTTGCTCTTTAATAACACCATAAGGATTTTTCATTTCAAGAAGTGATGCAGGCAACGCATTAAAGTTAGCTGCCATTGGTGTTAATAATGTTCCACAATAACCTGCAGTTAAAGCTAATGCTCCCGCAATAGCTGGATCAGCGCCTTGCATGATAACAAAAGGAACACCCACACCAGCCGTAATTACTGTAAAAGCGGCAAAACCATTTCCCATGATAACTGTAAAAATAACCATACCTAGAACATAAGCAATAGAACCTGCTAAACGATTGCCTTCTGGAACAAAACCACCAATCATTTGAGCAATTACGTCACCCACTCCAGCGATGGTGAAGATAGCACCTAAAGCTGCTAAAAGTTGTGGTAAAATACCAGACGTTCCCATCGCTTGCATCATGCGATCACTCTCGTAAGCCACTTCTTTAGGTTTTGATTTAAAGATGGCCATTGCTAAAATAATACCAATAACTGCAGCTACACCAATTGCAGCCTTACTTGATGGCTTAATAAACATTGCTAACAGAACTGAGATAATAGCTAACGCTAACACAGGAACAAAAATAGCATTCCCATATTTTTTAGCATCTGCTTCTAATTTTTCTTGTTTGACAGGTGTAAATTTACTTATTTCAAATTGTTTAAACAGTGAGATAACACCTAAAAATGCTACCAATCCACCATTAACAACATTTGGTAAAAATTTACCTAACATAAATAAAATTCCTAAATCTAACCAAAAAAGAGATGTTCCGATTCTTTTCGTATTATTAGGATCTTTAAATACTTTATAGCCTGTATAAACTAATTGTAAACCAATCAAAATAAAGAAGAATTCTAATAAATTATTAAAAAATATTTCCATTATTTTTGTTCTCCTTTATTTCTATATTTTTTAGCTAATTTTTTATCAAAATAAATATTTGATAAAATACCCATTAAAATCATGATTAACGCTACTGGTATTGACGCTTTAGCAATATCTAAACCGGTTACCTTGTAGCCCATTGAATCTAGTGTACCAACGATTAATAATACGCCACCAGCACTTAAAAAGGTGTTTTGACCAAAAAAGTTACCATAGTTATCCATAGCAGCTGATTTTGCTTTAATTAATTCTTTGTCTTCCTCTTCTAATTCCCCATATTTTGCTTCAGCTGAAGCTTCTGCCATTGGTTGAACGAGTGGTCTAACAAATTGTGGATGTCCACCTAAACGGATTGAGAACGCTCCCGCAACTTCTCTTATGATTAAATAAATTGACAAGAACCAGCCTGTGGTCATACCGCTTACTTTTTTAATCAAATTAACCGCTTGTTCTTTTAACCCATGAGACTCTGCTAAACCGATTAACGGTAAAGTAATAAAGAAAATTGTAACAATACGTTGATCAACAAAAGCCTTTCCTAACTCTTCTAAAAAATGAACAGGTGTAATACCTGAAACTAATGCTGTCGCAAGACCTGCAACAACAACTACGGCAATCGTATCAAATTTAAAAATAAACCCTAAAACGATAATAACGATACCTATTAATTTAATCCACTCCACTTATATTATCTCCCCTTTATCTATATTTACTAAATTTTAATTCTAGTTAAAATAAGTAATGTTACCTATTTTACTATACTTCTTCACAAAAACAAATTTCTAAACTCTAATATTTAATCACCCTCTTTGTTCAATTTATGTTCAAAATGAAGGACATGATATTTTTGAATACATAAAAAAACACAACTCAGAAAAAATGAATTGTGTTTTATTTTTTTAAAATTGATATGTCAAAATTGGGTTTCTAGCAGCACTTGTCTCATCTACTCGTCCAATCAACGTATTACTTGGTGCCTCTTTAATAATTTGAGGATCTTTGTAAGCTTGTTCTTTAATTTGTTTAAAGACTTCAATAACTTTATCCAAAGTTTCTTTACTTTCTGTTTCTGTTGGTTCTAACATTAAAGCTTCTTTCACCACGTCTGGGAAATACATAGTAGGTGGATGCATGCCGTTATCAAGTAAGGCTTTTGATACATCTAAAGCAGTAATACCTGTCTCTTTTTTTAATTTATCCAGTGTCATAACAAATTCATGCATACATGGACCCTCGTAAGCCATCTCGAAACTATCTTTTAGTTGTTCTCTCATATAATTAGCATTTAACACTGCTGTTTTAGATGCTTGAGGAATTCCTTCTTTTCCTAAAGTCAAAATATAAGTTAATGCTCTAACAACGACACCAAAATGGCCGTAGAATGTTTTAACATTGCCAATTGATTTTTCAGGCATCTCAAATAAAAATTTCCCACCCTCTTTAATCACATGATAATTTGGAAGATACGGTGTTAAAAATTCTTTACATCCAATTGGACCAGCTCCTGGACCGCCACCCCCATGAGGTGTTGAGAATGTTTTATGTATATTTAAATGAACGACATCAAATCCCATATCTCCTGGTCTGACTGTTCCCATAATGGCATTTAAATTGGCTCCATCATAATAGCAAAGACCGCCTGCATTATGGATAATTTTAGTGATTTCTATAATATCATGCTCAAATAGGCCAACAGTACTTGGATTGGTAAGCATCAATCCTGCCGTATCATCACCAACGACTTCTTTTAACTTATCTAAATCTACTCGGCCATTTGATTTAGATGGAATATTGATTGTATCATAATTAACCATTGAAGCGGTTGCTGGGTTAGTTCCATGAGCAGAATCGGGCACAATAATTTTATTTCGTTTTAAATCTTGATTATTTTCGTGATACGCCTTAATTAACATAATTCCAGTTAATTCACCTTGGGCACCAGCTGCTGGTTGAAACGTCATAGCATCCATTCCAGTAATTTCTGTCAATAATTTTTCAGCCGTATAGTACACTTCAAGTGACCCTTGAGCTGTTTCAACTGGCTGCAGAGGATGAATGTTAGCAAATCCTGGTAACTGGCTCATCTCATCATTAATTTTAGGGTTATATTTCATCGTACATGACCCTAGCGGATAAAAACCATTATTAACACCAAAACTATTATCAGCCAACTCTGTATAATGACGACTCATATCAACTTGAGAAATTTCAGGTAAACGCAGTGCCTGTTTTCTAGTCAATTCAGCTGGTAATGGGTAGTGTTCCACATCTAATTCAGGAATAAAGTCATTTCTTCTACCTTCAACACTTCTTTCAAAAACTAGTTTCATCCTTGACAAACCTCCCTTACTATCGTCACTAACTCATCAATTTCAGCTTTACTATTCATTTCAGTTGTACACCAAAGAATATTTTCTTTGATTGGTAATCCGCCTAATATCCCCTTTTTTTGTAATTTTTCATTTAGTTCTATTGGTGATATTGGTGAACTCGTTACAAATTCATTGAAAAATTCACTGCTATTAATTTTTTCAAAACCATTAATTTTACTTAATTCATTTTGAAGATAATGAGCTTTACTATAGCTCTGTTCAGCAATATCTCGTAAGCCATCTGGTCCCATAGCAGAAAGGTAAACACTCGCTGTTAAGGCACAGTGGGCTTGATTAGAACAGATATTAGAAGAAGCTTTTTCACGTCTAATATGTTGCTCTCTAGCTTGTAATGTTAAAACAAAAGCTCTTTCTCCGTTCTTATCCGTTGTCTGACCCACAATTCTACCAGGCAATTTCCTTGTCATTTTTTCCGTTGTCGCCATAAAGCCAAGATAAGGTCCGCCAAAACTCATTGATAATCCTAGTGGTTGGCCTTCACCAGTAGCAATATCAGCACCATATTCAAAGGGTGTTTTTAATAAAGAAGTTGCAATAGGAGAAACTCTCATAATCCATTTTGCTTTGTTCTCATGAACTATTTTTTCAATTGTTTCAGCTTCCTCTAGACAACCATAAAAATTAGGATGTTCCATATAGAAGCATGCTACTGTTTCATCCATCATTTGATTTAGAATGTCTGTATCTGTCACACCGTTTTTTTCTGGAACCATTTCGACTTGTGTTCCCATACCATGACAATACGTTTTTATCGTTGCAATCGTCATAGGATGACTTGTTTCAGATATCAATACTTTTTTTCTTTTTTTATCTAAACACATGTTGACTGCTTCTGCTGCTGCATTTGATCCATCATAAACTGAAGCATTTGCAACTGGCATACCAGTCAACTCAGAAACCATTGTTTGAAATTCAAAAATAGATTGTAAAATACCTTGGCTAATTTCTGCCTGATAAGGAGTATAAGCTGTCAAAAATTCTTCTTTCGTTGTTATTTGCTTAACAATTGACGGAATATAATGATTATAAGCACCCGCACCTCTAAAAATCGAATGAAACACTTGGTTTTTATCAGCAATTTGCTCCATAATACGGCGAACTTCTAATTCTGATTTACCATTTGGTATGTTTAATTCAGCTATTTTTAGCTCCTCTGGAATATCTTTAAATAAATCATCTATACTTTCCAAGCCTAAGATAGAAACTAACTCTTCTTGCTCTTTTTGACTGGAAGGAATGTAATTATAGTTTCCCATCTATTTTTAAGCCTCCTCTTCAACTACTTGTTCATATTCTTCAGCAGTTAAGACATCTTCCTTGTCTGTAATTTCTTTTACTTCAAATAACCAATTGACAAAAGGTGCTTCATTAACACTTTCTGGTGCATCTTCTAACTCATCATTAATTTTAGAAATCACACCTGTAAATGGTGTATAAATGTTAGAAACTGTTTTTACTGATTCTACTTCCGCAATTTGATCGCCTTTTGTCACTTCTTGACCAATTTCTGGGAGTTCAACAAAAACAATATCACCTAACTGTTCTTGTGCAAAATCTGTGATACCAACTTGTGCTGTTGTTTCATCAATAAATTTAACCCACTCGTGTGTTTTTAAATAGTTAATTTCTTTTGGTCTAGACATATATATTTCCTCCTAAAAGTTATTTTTTATAAAATGGCATCGGTGTTACTTCTGCTTGAATTCTTCTACCTCTGACTTCTACTTCTACTTTCTGCCCGATTGAAGCATACTCTTTATCTAAATATGCCATCGCAATTGCATATTTCAAATATGGTGCATGTGTTCCGGACGTAGTAATTCCAACTTGTTGATCATCAATAAAGACAGGTGCCTCTTCACGAACAATCCCTTTGCCTAATATTTTAAGTCCCACTCTTACTTGACTTATTTCTGATTTTTCAATGGCTTCTTTTCCAATAAAATCATTTTTATTTAATTTTACTGCAAATTTAAGACCTGCTTCTAAAGGATTGATTTGTTCATTCATTTCATGACCGTATAGAGGCATCCCTGCTTCTAACCTTAAGGTGTCACGTGAACCTAAACCACATGGAACTATGTTAAATTCTGCTCCTGCTTCCATTAATAAGTCCCATATTTTGACAACATCACTTGCTTTGGTATAAAGTTCGAATCCTTCCTCACCAGTATAACCAGTTTCAGAAAAATCAATTTTCATTCCTTTTATATCAATATTTTCTTTAAATGTATAATATTTTTCTGGAAAATCCTCTTTAGCTATTAACTTCTGTAATGTCGCTTTAGCATTAGGACCTTGAATTGCAATTAACCCAATCTCTTCAGAACTATCTACGGCTTTTGCTTCACCTACTAAGTTTTCTGTTATCCATTTAAAATCTTTTTCTTTGTTTGAGGCATTTACCACACCCATGTATTTCTCATCATGATACTTATAGAGAATCAAATCATCAATAATACCACCATTTTGATTACACATTAAGGTGTATTTAATCTGACCATCTGTCATTTTTTCAAAATCATTTGTGAATAATCTTTGAACATTTTTTAAAGCATCTTTTCCTTGAATCACGATTTCTCCCATATGAGACACATCAAACATACCTACTGATTCTCTAACAGCATTATGCTCATTTACTAAACCTAATCCAGAATATTGAACTGGTAATAAGTAACCACCAAAAGGAACTATCTTTCCCTTTAGCGAAACATGTGTTTCATAAAGTGGTGTTTTTTTATCCATAACATCCATCCTCTCCATATTAAAAAATAAAAAGTAATGTAACCGCTTTACAAATTAATCATAACATACTTTCAAGGCTGAAAAATTAAAATTTATAAAGAAATAAAACTATTTATTTCACAAAAAAATAAGAGATTGACGGCTGTCAATCTCCATTTTTTTTGAATACTTTTTAATAATAGCTAAGGAATAAAAAAATGATTTACTCCACTAACTTAATTCTAATTAGTTTCTGTTTTTTTTGAAAATGTTTTAAGAACTGCTAAGCTACTTAGTATAAGTAAAACAAATAAACAAATTAAAGCTACTTTTGAGCCAGTACTTGTTCCACTTTGATAGTCAGCTGATTTATTTTGGAAAATACCAACAATAATTGCGACAAAAGAAGTTGAAACAGCTCCCATGAATTGTTGTAGCGTACTGAAAATTGCATTTCCATCATCTTGAAGTGATTTATCAATCGCAGATAAACCAACTGTCATGACATTACTATAAGATAATCCTACACCAATCATGAAAATAATATGTGACATTGTTATTAATAACATATTTCCTGTTTGGATCACTAAAATTAAACTCAACCATCCTGTGACTGCAAATACTATCCCTAGACCAATTGGTTTTTTATAGCCTACTTTATCTAGAATTTTTCCAGAAATTGGTGCAAAGAATGCTCCTACTAACGCTCCTGGAAGCATCATTAAACCTGCTCTAGAGGCTGGCACATCACTCACAATTTGGATGAAATTAGGCAAAACAAAGGAGAATCCTAACAATAACACTTGATACACTAACATTGATATCAAATAAACCGTGAACATATTGTTTGAAAATACAGATAGATTTAATAATTCTTTTTCTTTATTTGAGCGATAGAACATGAACGCTGCACCTATCCCAACAATTAACGAAATCCATCCAATTGGTGATTGTAAGTAACTAAAGAAGAAGAGTAAGCCAGTAAACATGACTGATAAGTATAACACTGCTTTACTGTTGATTTTATCAGTTTTACTTTGTGTTTCTTTAGGAATTGCATATAATCCCACGAGTGTAGAAATAACTAAAATAGGAAGTAAAAATTTATATATATATGTCCAATCTAAATTAGTTGTTAAAATACCACCATATGTAGGTCCCATTGTTGGCGCAATTGATGTTGTTAAGTTACCAATACCAATCATCATTCCACGTTTTTTAATCGGCACCTCGGTTAAAATGATATTAAACATCAGTGGTAGCGCAATACCTGTCGCAACCCCTTGTAATAAGCGACCTATTAATAACATGCTAAATGAAAATGAAAAGGCATCTACTAAAACTCCTAAAACAAAAAGTAAACTTGAGGCTATAAATAGTTGGCGCTTACTATAGTTTTTCATTAAATAAGATGATAAGGGAACCACTATCGAAATCATTAACAAATAAATAGTTGTCACCCATTGTACTTGACTTGTTGTTATTCCAAACTGTTCTATTAACGTTGGAAATGTCACATTCATAGCGGTTTCAATTAACACTCCTGAAAAAGCCATCATTCCTGTTGCTAAAACTGCTAAATTGACATGAATCTTTTTTGTCTCCATTTTTCCACTCCTTACATAATTAAAGAGACGAAATTTATCCAATGATAAATTACGCCTCTATCTCGACACAAATAAATTTGTGTTATCTGTACGATTTATTCTATTACATTTTATGTAAGTTTCAATCAAAAGTCAAGAAAATGAAAGTATTATTAAATTTTAC
>CAUQFM010000003.1:0-67237 GCA_963517295.1 uncultured Vagococcus sp. | reverse complement strand
TTGGAATTTTTTTGTTTCAATGGTAGTTTATTTGACTGATAATGTAACTCATTAATTTAACCCTCTAAAACCATGATAATTTCGCCGTTTTCTTGATCGATTTTATGGGTATTTTTAAAGCCGAAAGATTCATAAAAAGAAAAGATACTTTGATTTTCTTTATGTGCACTTAAAATAATTGTTTCTACAGACCAATTATCCTTAATAAAATTAAGAATGAGTTTTAAAAAGTTTTTTCCATATTTTTTCCCTTGAAAATGTTGATCAATCATAAGACGATCCAACCAAATGGATTTTTGATCTTCATTAAAATCTCCTATCATAGCAAAGCCTACTAATGACTCTTCATCGTACAAAGCTAAGGGCATCCAATTAAATTTTTCATCAAAAGCCGCTTCTAATAAAGAATCACCATTAGATTCAATAAAACCTCTTTGTTCTTTAGTGACAGAAAGATTAGCAACTAGACGCCAATTCTCTTGCGTGATTGTTTCTAAAAATAACATTTTGTTTATTCACCACCTTATTAAAACAATAGATTAAGATAATTTTTTTTCAAATAGATTTTCAATATGTCCGTAAATCGTTTCGCAAGTCTTTAATTTAGCATAACCGTATTTTTCATACAAACCAACTTCTCCACTAACAAGGTAAACTGAGTCAAATTTATTAGTTTGGAGATAATTTTCGGCTTGTTTTAATAATTTTTCTGACAAACGATTTCCACGGTATTTTTCTATGACAAAAACTGACCCAATAAACGGTGTGAATGATTTGTCTTTGAGACCATCATCGTGGGATACTTCACAAAAAGCTATTAACTCTTCCTCATTTGTTTTTGCGATAATAACTTTTTCCCAATCGTAAAATGGTTTGTTTTTCATTTTATCAGCTAGTGATTTTCCGGCTATCCAGTCAACTTTAGATAGTTGTTCGGCTATATTATTCCAATCTTTATGATTTGTATCGAGTCGTTCAAAAATAATCAACATAAATAAAACTCCTTTTTTAAGCGTAGCTATGTTAAATCAGCCAGCATTAACTTAATCATTTCATCTTTAGAGATATTTTCTGATATTATTTTTTCATTTTTAATCTCAAGCAAGTCGTGTGGAACAAACCACTCTCTCATTTTATCAGAATCAAAATCGGTATTTTCTTTTGTATCATGTCTTCTAATCGTTTCTTCAAATGATAAATCATAATAGTATGCATTAACATTACTCGCTTTTTTTAATATATTTCGAAGCATCTCACCATATTTGTTATTTGCTAAAATCCCTTCAATTATTGTGTATTCACAATTTTTAATACCATAATCAATCATGGACTCAATTAAACCAATACTCAAATTAAGCGGTCGATCTTTAACATTTAACATGGTTCGTCTAACGTAATCTTGAGAAATTAATAAATTTCCAGGACCTAAAATATCATGAAGTTCATTAGCCACAGTTGTTTTTCCACTACCAGAATTACCTCGTATTAAAATGATTTTTGACATACAGTAACCCTCCTGTTGTGAGTTGTTTATGACATAAAGCGCTGACTAAAATAATTAGTGTACTTATAGATTAAAGCACCTCATTCATATTATCAACCACCAGACAGTAAATTGTAAAATACAAATAAAAAAATTAAATAAAAATATGAGTGAAAATATAGATTATTTACAAGGGAATAAAAAGTATCTAAAAGCCTTTTCAAATAAAGGTTTTTAGATACTTTTACGTTTAAAAGAAACGTTTCAATGAAAATTTAATAAAAAACGACATAAAATCAGTTGTAAACGGTTTATACATGTGATATTATCTATTTGTCGAAACGTTTCACCAAATTAGAAAGGAGGCTTTACTTTGATAAAATCAAAGTTTAATCGGTTTTTATCTCAATGGCAATTACAATGGATGGTTCTTCCTGGAATTGCTTTTATGATTGTTTTTAATTATATTCCAATTTACGGGATATCTATCGCATTTAAAAACTACACGGTTGTCGATAGTATTTCCAGCGCAAATTGGGTAGGGTTAGAAAATTTCAGAATTATTTTTGAAGATACATTCTTTTGGGAAGCTGTAAGAAATACATTAGCAATTAGTTTATTAAAACTTGCGTTAGGTTTCTTTATCCCAATCGCGTTAGCTATTATGATTTATGAGATGAAAGACGGAAAGCTCAAAAAAACAATCCAAACTATTTCCTACATTCCCCATTTCTTTTCATGGATAGTATTAGGAGGAATGATGATTAGTTGGTTATCAACTTCAGGATTCTTTAATCAGTTACTAATGTCTGCTGGGTTAATGGACAAAGGAGTGAATCACTTGCTCGAACCAAGCAAATATTGGTGGATAGCAGTATTCTCTGATTTATGGAAAGAAGTTGGTTGGGGAACGATTCTTTATTTAGCAGGTATGTCAAAAATTGATCCAACCTACTATGAAGCAGCGAGAATTGATGGGGCAAATAAATTAACACAAATCAGAAAAATTACCTTGCCATTATTAACACCAATTATCTCACTCAACCTGATATTAGCAGTTAGTAACATTTTAGGTTCTAACCTTGATCAAACATTTGTACTGATGAATTCACAAAATCAAAACCGTTCAGAAGTTATTAACTCATTCGTTTATAAAATGGGTATCACACAAGGTGATTTCTCATACGCAACGGCAGTTGGTTTAGGTGTTTCAATTATCTCAATTATCTTGTTACTTATTACAAATAAAGTAACGAAAAAAATGAATAATGGTCAATCAGTTATCTTGTAGAAAATGGAGGTGAACTAAAGTGCATAAAAGAAAAAAAGAAAATAGAACATTTAATATTATTAATACAACGCTACTTATCTTGTTTGCTTTAATTATTGTTGTGCCGCTTTGGAATATTGTTGTTTCTTCTTTAAGTGCAGGAGCAGGTACTGGAAGTTCAGGATTAGTATTAATACCTAAAGATTTTACCTTAGAAAATTATAAAAAAGTGTTAACAGATGCAAGCATTCCTAGAGCTTTGCTTATCTCTATTTTGAAAACAGTTATCGGAGCATTTACTCACGTTGCTTTTTGTGCGATTTTTGCGTATGCCTTAAGTAAACAAAAATTAGCTGGTAGAAGTGTGTATGCCATGATGGGTGTTATCACCATGTACTTTAGTGGTGGTATGATTCCTACTTACCTATTGATTAAATCTTTAGGTTTACTAGATACATTCTGGGTATATATTATTCCAGGACTGTTTAGTTATTACGATGTGGTTATCTTAATGAACTTCTTTAGAGATGTGCCACCATCATTAGAAGAATCAGCTAAAATCGATGGAGCTTCAGAGTTTACAATCTTTAGAAAAATATACGTTCCACTTTCAAAACCGGCCTTAGCAACGATTCTTTTATTCAATGGTGTGGCTCAGTGGAATGACTTTATGACAACTAAATTATATGTAACGAATGAAAAATTATATCCACTACAAATGAAAATTTATGAAATTATCGTTCAATCTAATATGACAGCAATGTCTAATAGCGGTAGTACAGACGTGATTGTTGAATCAAGTACTAAAGGGGTTCAACTAGCGACGATTGTTATTACAACGATACCAATATTAATTATTTATCCATTGTTACAAAAACATTTTATGGGTGGCATGATGGCGGGAGCCGTTAAAGAATAATAAATAATCATAATAAGAAGGGTGAAAATATAAATGAAAAAAGTAGTTCTTGGTTTATTAACAGCAACATTAACATTAACATTAGCAGCATGTGGCGGAGATAAAAAAGATGCAGGTAAAGATTTCAGTATTAAAGATCGTTATGAATTAGATGCTAAAACACCAGCCTGGAAATTAGATAAGAAAAAAGAAACAACAGAATTAACTTGGTATATTAATGCTGATTGGAAAATGATTCCATTTGGAACAGATGCAACAACTAAAAAAATCAAAAAAGATTTAAATATTGATGTTAAATTTGTTACCGGAGACGACGCTAAATTAAACGCATTAATTTCTAGTGGTGACTTACCTGACATCGTAACTTTAATGAAAAAAGATAGTCCAGCTGCTAATAAAGCTGATAAATGGGCTTACTCATTAAATGAATTAGCAGAAAAATATGATCCATACTTAAATACAGTCGTAACAAAAGATACATTCAATTGGTTTGCTTTAGAAGATGGTAAAACATATGGCTATCCAAACTTTTCAAATACTCAAAAAGATTATGATAACAATGTTATTCCAGCAAACGATGCATTCGTCATCAGAAAAGATGTTTATGAAAAATTAGGGAAACCTTCTATTCAAACACCAGAAGATTTCCAAAAAGTAATGAATAACATCAAAAAAGAATATCCAAAATTAACTCCATTTGGTTTCCCACCAGTTAAAGAAGAAGGTGGACCTTTTGAAAGAATTTTACAAGATTTCATTGGTGTTCCTTTAGAAACAAAAGATGGTAAATTTAATGATCGTAGTTTAGATTCAGAGTACAAACAATGGTTACAAGCAATTAACAAAACATATCAAGACGGTAATATTACAGATGATAGCTTTACAGATGATGGTGATACTTACAAAGGCAAACTTAAAAATGGTGACTATGCAGTTGTTTTTGCTAATGGATTTAATGGTTCAGTTGGTGAGTTCCAAGATTTCAAAAACAAAGGTGAATCAGAATACATGGCAATTGACGGACCAAAAAGTACATCTGATCGTGAAATGTTATTAAATCAAAGTGGTATTTCAGGTTGGTTAGTGAATCATATTTCTAAAAATGCTAAAGATCCAGCTAAAGCAACCCAACTTTTCACTTATTTAATTAGCGAAGAAGGTCAAATTTTAACTAAATTTGGTGTTGAAGGCGAAACCTTTAAATATAACGATGATAAGAAAATAGAAATTTTACCAGAAGTAAAAGAGTTAGAAAAAACAAAACCAGAAGAATATCGTAAAAAATATGGTTTGACATCGTTTAACTTCTTTAATAATGATCGTATGAACTTATTGAAACAACCAGAAGACAGTGCTGTAACTCAAATGCAAGAATGGGGTAAAGGAAAATTAGTTCCTCACTTTATCATTGAAAACACAGTTCCAGAATCAGGTTCAAAAGAAGCTCGTTCAGATCTAGCTATTAAAACAAAATATGACACAGCAGTTATTTCATTAATCCGTTCTAAAACAGATAACGATTTTGAAAAAACTTACAAAGATTATGTTGATTTTACAGAGAAAAATAATATTGACGATGTAAATAAAGCTAAAACAGAAATTGTTAAATCAAACAAAGAAAAATTAGGCATAAAAGACTAGAAAGGAGAGGTGGGGAAAGTCTAACTTTACCCACCTTTTGTAATAGATATGAAAAATATATTATCAATAGATGGTTGGTATTTTAGAGTTTTTTCTAAATTAGCCAATTTAGTGTTACTTAATTTAATATTTGTCGTTTCGGTTATTCCAATTATAACAATTGGTCCGGCTTTTATTGCGCTAGTTTCTTCTTTAAGAGAATTAAAAGAAGATGGCACTCTGGCAGTTGGTAGAGTATACGGTAATTACTTTAAGAATAATTTGAAAAGAGGCGTTATTCTGTCCTTAGTTGAATCGATTAGTTTTTTAATTCCTAGTGCGCTCATTTATGTCAGTTTAAAATATGTTCCTCTATTAAGTACAGTATTGATGATTCTTTTTTCATTTGTATTATTGTTACTAGTTATTTTTCCATTGGTTTATAGTTTAAAAGAAGTTTCTATAAAAGAAGCCATTCATAAAACTTTGGAATTTGTTACCATGCGAATAGCTTATGCCATCGCGTGTTTCATCGTTCCAGGTGTTATTGTGTTTCTTAGTTTAAAGTATTCGATTATCTTCTTATTTTTAATCGGAATAGCGTTAATAATTTATTTGCAAATTCACTTTCTTACAAAAGGTGGACTGTTAGATGAAGCCTAAAGAATATTGGCTGAATGAGCAGAAATTATCAAAAGAGCTTCCTTTAAATTTAGAAATTAAAAAAAAAGAATTTCCCAGTTTAATAGCCTCTGTCTATGATGTTTCTTATACAAGCTTATTTAATGAAACCATTTATGGTTGGTTGATTGAACCTAAAAATAAAAAAAATTATCCTCTCATTGTAGAATATATTGGATATATGAACCATTTGGATTCTCCATTACAATTTATGCATTGGCTGAGTATTGGTTGTGGCGTGTTAGTGACAGATTCTAGAGGGCAGGGTGGACGAACTAAAGACACACATCCTTACCAAACTTTCTCAGAATCACGCTTGATGGCTTGTGGCTTTTTAGATAAAGAAGATTTTTATTTGAGAAGGTTATATTGGGACGCTTTACGATTACTTGATGTTTCTCAACAATTACCTTTTGTAGATAAGGAAAATATCTTTATTCATGGAACGAGTCAAGGCGGAGGTATTGGACTTTTTGCTAATAGTTTCTCTCCATACCCAATTAAATACGGCTTTTATGATGTTCCTAGTCATAGTAATTTACTTAATCGAATGGCACAAGGTACTGGTTCTTATGAAGGTATCCATGATTATTTGAAGGAAAACACGACAGAGTATGAACAAGTAGAAGAGATTTTAAATTACTTTGATATTAAGAATTTTGTTGAAGAAATAACTAATCCTGTTCTTGTATCAGTAGGAGAAAACGATTCGATATGTCCGAAAGAAGACTTTTTAGTCTCTTATCAGAAAATAAAAACGTTTAAAGAATTAACGAGTTATCCAGAACCAGGTCATGGTGGTGGCGGCTTGAAACATACAGAAAAAATTTTACAGTATTTAATGAAAGAAATAGATGGTGATTCACATGAGAGACATTCAAGTAGCAACGTATAATGTTAGAACTGATACAGACTTTGACCAAGACTGGTCTTGGGATTACCGAAAAGAGCAAGTTATTGAGCTAATAAAATATCACAGTTGGGATATTTTAGGTGTGCAAGAACTTAGACCAAATCAAGTAGAAGACTTTTGCAGATTAGTTGATTATTCTAGTTTTACTCGAGAAAGAGAAGGGGATAATTCGGATGAAGGACTAGGCATCTATTATAAAAAAGAATCGTTTGATTGTTTAGATGAAGGTTTCTTTTGGTTATCTGATACACCTTTTGAATCCAGCATTCATCCTGAAGCAGGCTGTAAACGAATTGCTTTATGGATGGTGCTACAAGATAAAAAAAGTCAGCAGGAATTTTTAATTATTAACACTCATTTGGATCATATCTCTGAACAGGCTAGACAAATGGGAATGAAGGTTTTACTTGAAGTGTTATGTGAAAAAATCAAAGTTTATCCAACGATTCTTTTAGGTGATTTTAATGCTGAAAGAAGTGAACCATTACATACAGAATTAAAACAAATTTTTCATTATCCAGAAGATGATAAAAATATCTTCCACTATGGTCCAAAGGGAACCTTTCAAGATTTTAACTATGAGATAGCGTGGAAGGACTTAGAAAAAATAGATTACATTATTTATAAAGGGATGAATTGCATTAAGCAAGGGATATTAACTGACTCTTGTGATCGGAGATTTCCATCTGATCATTTTCCAGTTGTAACCACATTTAAAATTTAATTATTAGGAGATTATAAAAATGAAACAGACAGAATTATTAGCCATAATAGAAAAAATGAGCCCCAAAGAAAAAGTAGATCAATTATTACAATTAGCAGCAGATTTTTATACAGATAATGCTGAGGATCGTACGGGTCCAATGGATAATTTAGATATTACAGAAACAACCATTGATAACGCTGGTAGTATTTTAGGCGTGTCTGGTGCTCAAAAAGCAATTGATATTCAAAAAAATTACATTGAAAATAATCCTCATAATTTGCCAACCATTTTAATGGCAGATATTATTCATGGATTTAGAACAATATTCCCTATTCCTTTAGCTCTTGGTTGTACTTGGAATAAATCAGCTGTTGAAGAAATGGCGTCAATTTCAGCTTTAGAATCTTCAGTTTCAGGTCTTCACTTAACTTTCTCACCAATGCTTGATTTAGTTAGAGATCCTCGTTGGGGACGTGTTTTAGAATCAACTGGAGAAGATCCATACTTAAATAGTGAATACGCTGGTGCTATGGTTAAAGGTTACCAAGGTGATAACTTAAAAGAAGATGTTACAAAAGTTGCTGCTTGTGTGAAACATTTTGCTGCGTATGGTGGTGCAATTGGTGGACGTGATTATAATACCGTTGATGTGTCTGAAACAACATTACGTGAAAAATATTTACCTAGTTACCATGCAGCAATTGATGCCGGTGCTAAAATTGTGATGACGGCCTTTAATACAATTGAAGGTGTACCTGCTAGTGGAAATAAAAAATTATTCAGAGATGTTTTAAGAGATGAATTTGACTTTAAAGGACCTGTTATTTCAGATTGGGCAGCGATTAAAGAAATGATCAACCACGGTGTTGCTGCTAATGAAAAAGATGCCGCAAGACTTGCGATTGAAGCAGGTGTTGATATTGAAATGATGACGACTTGTTATGACAAACATCTTTTAGAATTAATTGAAGAAGATGCTAAATATATGGATTTATTAGATGAAGCTGTTCTAAGAATTTTAGAACTAAAAAATGATTTAGGACTATTCGAAAATCCTTATCGTGGTGCTGACCCAGTGAAAGAAAAAGAAGTTATTTTATCACAATCTCACCGTGAATCAGCTCGTAAAATTGCTGAAAAAACAATGGTTCTTTTAGAAAATAAAGACGTTTTACCATTAGATAAAGCACAAAAAATAGCTGTTGTTGGACCAAAAGCGACAACTGGTGATTTGATGGGTGCTTGGTCATGGCAAGGTAAATTTGAAGAAGTTGTTACCATTGCGGATGGTTTATCAGCAAAAGGTAGTAACGTGACTGTTTCTACAGTTGAGTGTGATTTATTTGAGAACACACCTGAAAGTCTAAAAGATGCCAAAGAATTAGCAACAACAAATGATGTGGTTGTCTTAGCTCTTGGAGAAGCAGATTGGATGAGTGGCGAAGCGGCTAGTCGTAGCGATATTAAATTACCACAAAGTCAAATTGAATTATTTAAAGAAGTTCGTTCAGTTGCTAAAAAAGTTGTGGTTGTTTTAATTAATGGTCGTCCTCTTGATTTAACTGATATTGCAGAAGCAGATGGTATTTTAGAAGCTTGGTTCCCAGGAACTGAAGCTGGAAATGCGATTGCCAATATTCTTTTCGGTGATGTGAACCCAAGCGGTCGTTTGAGCATGTCATTCCCAGAAAATGTTGGTCAAGTTCCTGTTTATTACAATACGGAAAATACTGGTCGCCCTTATGAAGCGGCACCAGAAGAAAAATATGTTTCTAAATATTTAGATGTTTCTAATTATGCTAGATATCCATTTGGATTTGGCTTATCTTACAGCTCAGTTTCTTACGATAAACTAGAATTAAATAAAGAAGTTGGCGACATTGAAGATACAATCAAAGCGACTGTGACTTTAACTAATCATTCTGATCGCCTTACAACGGAAACAATCCAATTATATACACGTGATTTAGTTGGAGAAACAGCAAGACCACTTAAAGAGTTAAAAGCCTTTAAACAAATTGAATTACAAGCAAATGAAACAAAAGAAGTTATGGTTGAATTAGATACTAAAAAATTAGCGTACGTTCATCAAGATTTGTCATGGGCAATTGATGCGGGTGAATTTAATTTAATGGTTGGACCAAATAGTCGAGAATTAAAATTAGCTAAGAGCTTTTCTCTTAGATAACGGAGTGATATGATATGAACTTAAAAAATTATTCAGGTAAAAACGTGGCGGTCACGTTTTTACCTCATGGTGATATAAAAGAAATAACAGCAAAAGAAATTTTAGTTAATCAATTGATTGGTAATGAATTTGATGGAAGTTTGAATAACCTGTTTTTACGTATTCATACAAATGATTCTATTGAAGTCTTTCCGTTAATTGGTAAACAATCAAGCAGCCAAACAGAATTTTTTGAAAACGGTGTTCGTTGGACGGGAAATGTTAGCGGTGTTAGTTATCAAGTAGAGTTTAAATTATCTCATGAAGATATTTGGTTCTGGGAAACTAAGTTAACAGGTTCTGGAAATGTAGATGTTGTTTACGGTCAAGATTTAGGCTTAGCCAACAAGGGCGTTGTCATAACAAATGAGGCGTATAACTCGCAGTATGTGGATCATTCTGCTTATCAAGTAAAAGATAGTTATGTTATTTGTTCAAGACAAAATATGGCACAAGGGAAAAAATTTCCTTATCTACAACAAGGATCATTGACTAAAAATACTCAGTTCTCAACAGACGGTTATCAATTTTTTGAAAAAACTGAAGGCAATAGTTTTACAAGTTTATTAAGTCATAAAGAAAATTTAGCAAGTGAAGTTTACCAATTTGAAATGGCTTATACTGGTCTACAATCAAAAAAATTAACCTTAACAGATGAGGAACAAAAAGTTATTTTCTATAGCGGCTATTTGGAGAATCATCCTGAAGCAGTTAAACAAGCGGAAATTAGTTTATCAGAGATTGAAACAAGCTATCAATCTCTAGAAGAACTAAAAAATATAACTAAAACTGACCCACCATCAGAAAAAAATATGAAGGAATTATCAGGTGAAACATTAACTGAGCGAGAAATTAATGAGTTATTCCCTAAACGAAAAGTGGAAGAAAAAAATAAATCTAATGAACTACTTTCTTTCTTTGATGAACATGATTATCATGTTGTTTTAAAAGAAAAAGAATTATTAATGGAAAGATCACACGGTCACATCATTATTAGTGGGGAAGAAGATACAATAGAGCAACCTGTTATGGCTAGTACTCTTTATATGGATGGTTTGTTTAATTCTCAGATTGTTTTAGGAAATACAACTGTTAATAAATTCATTAGTAACACACGTAGTACATTGAATTTATTAAAAAAAGCAGGACAACGTCTATATGTTAAACTTGATAATGAATGGCATCGATTGGCTATGCCATCAGCCTTTAAAATAGGTTTTAACTTTGCTACTTGGTATTATAAATTAGCAGATGATGTCATCGAAGTAACAAGCTATACTGTTGGAGAATCTAGAAGTGTTAAATTAACTGTAGAGAGTAAAAAAAATAAGAAGTATGAGTGGTTAATGAGTTTTGATTTAGTTATGGGTGATAGTGAAAATAAAAAAGATTATACTCTCTCAGAAGATAAAAATCTTTTAACATTTACACCTAAATCAGCATCAGCTATTTACAGTAAGTACCCAGAATTAACTTATTATGTTTCTTTAGAAGAAAGTTACCGATTAATCTCAGCAAGCGATTTTTTCCAGATGTCAACAGATGAGAATATCCTTTTAATGGAACTTGATGAAACAAGTGCTATAGATTTAACCATTCAAGGGACATTAGAAAAAGAAGCTTTCAAAAAAGAAGAAACGTCTCTACTTGAAGCAAGTAAAAAATACAATGAATACCTTGCTGATTTAAGTAATGGCTTCTTGCTTGAAGGTAGTGACCACGACCGAATTGATAAAATGAATTCACTTGTTAAATGGTATACGCACAACATGTTGGTTCATTATCTATCACCACATGGTTTAGAGCAGTACGGTGGAGCAGCTTGGGGAACGCGTGATGTTTGCCAAGGTCCAGTTGAATACTTCTTTGCGATGAATAAGCCTGAGATTGTCCGTTCAATTATTTTGACTATTTATGCGAATCAATTTGATGATGATGGTAACTGGCCACAATGGTTTATGTTTGATAAATTTGAAGAAATAAAAGCAGACGAAAGTCACGGTGATATTATTGTTTGGCCATTAAAAGTTGTAGGGGATTATCTAAGCGTAACTGAAGATTATACTATCTTAGATGAATTGATTCCTTATTCTAGTCGCCAAAACTTTAAACAAACTGAAACGAGTGAAAGCTTACTTCAACATATTGAAAAACAAATCCAATATATGGAAGATAATTTCTTAGAAGGAACTTATCTTTCTTGTTATGGTGATGGTGACTGGGATGATACATTACAACCAGCTGACCAAACATTGAAAAAAAATATGGCAAGTAGCTGGACAGTTGCTTTAACCTATCAAACAATGAATCAATTTTTCGAAGTGATGACAGGAAAAAATCAAGATTTAGCAGATAAAAGTCAAAAAATCGCTGAAGGTGTTTATGATGATTTCCATAAATATATGTTACAAGATGAAGTTATTCCAGGTTTCTTATTTATGTCAGATCAAGGTGAAACTGAATTAATGGTTCATCCAAATGACACAAGAACTGGGATTGACTATCGTTTACTACCTATGACTAGAAGTATGATTTCTGAATTAATTGATCAAGAAGAAGTCACTAAACATTATGATATTATTCAAGAACATTTGAAATATCCAGATGCTGTTAGATTAATGAATAAACCTGCTAACTACAATGGTGGCGTAAGTGAAATATTTAAACGAGCAGAACAAGCAGCGAATCTTGGTCGTGAGGTAGGATTAGCTTATATTCATGCTCATATTAGGTATGTAGAAGCGATGGCTAAAATCGGAAAACCAGAAGAAACATGGAAGAATCTTGAAGTGATTAACCCAGTTGGTATTTTTGATGTTGTAACAAATAGTGAATTAAGACAGGGAAATGCTTATTTCAGTAGTTCAGATGGTAATTTCAAAACAAGATATGATGCTAAAGATAATTTTAATGAATTAAAGAATCAACAACGTACTGTTAAAGGTGGTTGGAGAATTTATTCTAGTGGACCTGGTATTTATCTGAACCAATTGATTAGCAATGTTTTAGGAATCCGCAAAACAAATAAACATTTATTATTAGATCCAGTATTACCAAATGAACTGGATGGTTTAACATTAAACTATACAATCGATGATCGTCCATTAAAAATAACGTATCATTTAAATTCTTCTGTTCAACAGCTTAAAATAAATGGTAAACTAGTAGAAGTGACATCACCAAAAAATAGATACAGAAATGAAGGATTACAAATTGATTTAGATGCTTTTTATTCACAGACTAAACAAGGTGAAATAAATGAGCTAGAATTATTTATTGGAGAGATGTAAAATGGTCGGGATTAGAGATATAGCAAAATCAGCAGGTGTTTCTATCTCAACTGTTTCATATGCTTTAAATGGAAGTGAAAAGGTAACAGAAGAAACAAGACAAAGAATCCAGAAGATAGCTGATGAGATGAATTACGTTCCTAATATGGCTGCTAAAGCTCTTAAAAGACGTGAAACGAGAATTATCGGTGTTTATTTATCGGATTATATGGGGAGTTTCTATGGAGAATTACTGGATGGGATAAAGCATGGCTTGAAATCTTATGACTATGAGATGATTGTTTGTAGTGGGAAAAGATCTCATCTTTTTATTCCAGAGAGAATGGTTGATGGTGTTATCGTTCTAGATTGGACGTTTGATACAAAAGAAATTGAAAAATATGGTCAAGCAGGTTATAAATTAGTAACGCTTGACCGAGAAGTTTCAGGAGATAATTTGTGTCATGTTTTATTAGATAATACTGGTGGTGCGACACTTGCTATTGAAAAAATAGTGGAAGCAGAATCACAAGAAATCCATCTTGTTACAGGACCTGATAATTCATTTGATAGTATGAAACGACTAGAAGCAGCTGAACGTGAATTGAAAAGATATGATCGAGAGTACACCGTGCATGCTGGTGGTTTTGATGTGAAATCTGGCAAAAAAATTGCAGAAGAAATTTACTTAAAAATGACCAAGAAACCAGTTTCTATTTTCTCATTTAACGATGAAATGGTTGTAGGAATGTACGACTTTTTCAAAAAAACAGAACTAAAAATTGGTAAAGATGTTAAAATTATTGGTTTTGACAATGCCAACTTTGGTAGTATTATTACACCGACTATTGCTACAATTGGTTTTTCAAAAAAACGTTGGGGAATGGTTGCTGTAGAAAAATTAATGCAATTAATCAATAATGAAGAAACAACAGATAGTTTGATTTATACAAGTTTTGTATCTGGTGAATCTTTTCTAGATTAAATAGGGTTCTTAATTAAAGAGGAATGACCAAAACGTATCCAAGTTTTGGTCATTCCTCTTATTTTTAGATAATAAAGCAAAATATATTTATTAAGAATAACTAAAAAAACTAAATTTAAGTCGACATTTGATTACAAAAGCATTACAATTGTTACAACAAGATGTTTGAGAAAAAAGGAGAGAGTTAAATGAAAAAAAGTATAAATTCTTTATTAATGTGTGGCGTAGTTGTTGGAACTTTAGGAATCGGAACTGTCGTATCAGCAGAAGAAAGCAAAGTAGAGGAAAAGGTAGCGCAATCAGAAATTGTCACAGAATCAACAGTTATGGAAAGTACAAATATTGAAACTAAAACAAGTGAGACAACACAAGAGAGTAATACTTCTGATGTAAAAAAAGACACAGTTGATGTGACAAAAGTAGAAGAAAAAATTGAAAAACTTGTAGGAGAAAAAAAGGGAGAAGATGTTCCTGTTGAAACTAATCCTCAAGCTGGAAAAATTAGAGAAGAATTATTAACAGGTAGCTATGGTATTACTAAAGATCAACTTGATAAATACACTGATGATCAATTAGAACAAACAATGACATTATTTACTCGCTACAACTATGACGTTACAGGAATGGATTATGGTTCTTATGTACGTTTATTGAGTACATTATATGTTGATAAAACAGTCAACGTAAATGATGCTTTAACACAACTTTCTTTTGATCCAGGAAGTTTTAATAGCTTTTCTGAAATGATCCCTCAAGTTGATAAATTACAAAAATATTTAAGTGTTTTGTATCCAGCTAATAGTTCGTTTATTCCTGGTGTAACGCTTACGAATGACCAATTAATAGCAAAATTAAATAAACTTCAAAAAATGGAAGATGAATTAAAAGCTAGTGGACAAACAATGCCTTTCGGACGTATTGCGGGTCTACTTCAAGCAGATATTGATGAAGGAACCGGCACAAGTTCATCAACAACTGAAACAAAAACAACAACATCGGAAAGTAATAAAAAAGATAAAGTAACACCAACAAGCTCATCAGATAAAACA
This sequence comes from uncultured Vagococcus sp., assembly GCA_963517295.1. Taxonomy (GTDB): domain Bacteria; phylum Bacillota; class Bacilli; order Lactobacillales; family Vagococcaceae; genus Vagococcus. The sequence continues at coordinate 52,115 of CAUQFM010000003.1, read as the reverse complement.
GGCGGATTCTTACCTAAAACAGGTGAAGAGCAAGCAAGTAGTGTATTAGTGACACTTGGATTATTCACCGTTTTAGGCACAGGATTTATATTACGTAAAAAATTATAGTCAATCAAAATCAGAATGATAAAAAAGGCTTTATTCCTAGTACCTTGAGATTAGTCAAGTTAGCTGTGGGGTAGCCTTTTTTGTGAAATTTTTGAAAAATATAAAAGAAAGTGTTTACATTTTTTATTTTTAATGATATTATCCATGTATACATTTAAGGATTGTGACTGTACGGCAGGCAAAACCTAGATTGAAAGAAGATATATTAAGAGAACAAACTCTATTTTTAGGGGATGTTTTTAGTATATTTCTCTCAGTTTAGGTTTTTTTGTTGTTTTAAATTAAGAGGAGGAATAAAAATGTCAAAACAAACAAATCAAGAGTTAGCAAAAGATGTCTTAGAGTTAGTCGGAGGCAAAAAAAATGTGGGGAGTGTGGTTCATTGTGCCACGCGCTTACGTTTTAAATTAAAGGATGAATCTGTTGCTAAAACAGAAGAGATTAAAAAACATCCTGGTGTCATCCAAGTTGTCCAAAGTGGAGGACAATATCAAGTTGTTATCGGTAGCCATGTTAAAGATGTCTATGCTGAATTAATTGAGATGTCAGGATTAGGGGAAGCTTCATCTGATGAAAAAGGACCAAAGGGAAGTATTTTTAATCAATTTATTGATATTATTTCTGGAATATTCACCCCTTTCTTAGGAGCTATGGCAGGTGTCGGAGTTCTTAAGGGATTGCTAACATTACTAGTAGTGGGCGGTCTGTTATCAGACAAATCTGGTACGTATCAAATTTTATTTGCAGCATCAGATGGTTTTATGCAGTTCTTACCTTTCGCAATTTCATTTACAGCTGCGAAGAAATTTAAAACAGATCCATTTATTGCTTTAGCGATTACAGCAGCTTTACTACATCCTAGTATTTCTGCTATCGCAGGAGCACAATCAGGTTTGGATTTCTTGGGTATTCCAGCAATCATGGGACCTACAGGATACATGCAAACAGTTATCCCAATTATTATGTTTGTTTGGATTCAAAAGTATGTTGAGAAATTTGCAAAAAAAATATCACCTGATTTTCTACAAATTATCTTAGTTCCTTTAGTGACAGTTCTGGTTATGGCACCACTTACTTTTGTAGCAATCGGACCATTAGGAACAATTATTGGTGTTTTACTAGGTAAAGCTTATGGTGCAATTTTTGGTTTCAGTCCAATCTTAGCAGGAGCAGTTATGGGTGGTTTATGGCAAGTATTTGTAATGTTCGGTATGCATTGGGGATTGATTCCAATCGCTATGTTGAATTTAACAACAACTGGTTTCGATACAATGGTACCAATGTTACTTGGAGCAGTTATTGCTCAAGCGGGAGCAGCACTTGCGGTTGCTATTAAAACAAAAAGTCAAAAGAGAAAAGCTTTGGCTATCTCTGGAACATTAACAGCAGTTTTTGGTATCACAGAACCAACTGTTTATGGTGTAACATTACCACTTAAAAAACCATTCTACGCAGCATGTATTGGTGGAGCTGTTGGTGGTGCAATTATTGCCGGAGCAGGGGTAAAAACTTTTGCAATGGGCTTAGTAAGTTTACTAAGTATTCCAGGTTTTATCAGCACAATTGATGGCGTTGAATCTAATGTGGTTATGGCAGTTATCGGAGTGGTTGCTTCATTTGTTGTTGCTTTTGTTTTAACATTAGTCTTAGGCTTTGATACTGAAGCAGACGAAGTCGAAGAAAAAAAAGTGGTAACTAACTCAAAAGGTAGAGAAACATTGAAATCTCCATTAACAGGGAAAATTGTACCAATGACAGAGGTTCCAGATGAAGTTTTTGCTTCAGGTGCTTTAGGTAAAGGCTTAGCAATAGAACCAACAATCGGTGAATTACGTGCGCCAGCAGATGGTGTAATTGCAACAATTTTTCCAACGGGACATGCAGTAGGAATGACAACCGAAAGTGGCGCAGAAATCTTAATGCATATTGGGATGGATACTGTAGAACTTGAGGGTCAAGGTTTTGAGAAAATGGTAGCACAAGGTGATCAAGTTAAAGCGGGTGATTTATTGGTTAAATTTGATATTGAAGTCATTAAAGCAGCTAAAAAACCAATTATTACACCAATTGTTGTCACAAATTCTGCTGATTTTTTAGATGTATTAGATCTAAATCAAACAGAAATAATTGATGGAGAAGACTTCCTCACTTTAGTTAAATAATATATTTTGCATATGGGTAAAAATACAGTTAAACTAAGTGTACAAGTTTTTGATGGTCGATCATGATTGGGAAGGGGCAAGTAACCGTTGATTATAAAAAAGGTATTGAATAATAATGTTGTTATTTCTGAAAATGATCGACTAGAAGAAATTGTTGTTATGGGAAGAGGTTTAGCCTTTCAACAAAAACAAGGGGATAAGATAGATTCAAGTAAAATAGATAAAATATTTGTATCTGGTTCATCTGAGGGCGTTCGTGAGATTGAAAAAATGGTCTTAACGGTTGATCCAGTCATTTTAGATATTGCTAAAGAAACCATCCTTTATGCTGAAAAAACAACAGATCATGAATACTCTGATCAAGCTTATATCACATTAACGGATCACTTGAATTATGCAGTGGAACGAGGTCGAAAGGGAGTTTTTATCCCTAATCCACTTTTGTTTGAAATAAAAAAATTCTATCCAGAGGAATGTAAAGTTGCTTTAAAAGCGATTGAAGTTATTAATGAACAATTTGATATCGACTTTCCAACAGACGAAGCTGGCTTTATTGCCATTCATTTAGCTAACAGCCGAATAAATGCGAATGAATTGCCAATAACTATGGAAAGTACAGAAATGGTTCGAGATATTTTGAATATTATTAGTCGCTTTTTTGGAATCCTATTTGATGATACTTCTTTAAGTTATAACCGAATGGTGACACATATTCAATATTTTGTGAAGCGGATTTTACAAGATGAAACAATTGAAGAAAATGATGAGTTTTTATATGCTTTAGTTCAAAGTAAATATCCAGAAGCTTTTAATTGTAGCCAAAGAATTAAAGACTACTTGTGTCATTCTAAGAGTGTTAAAATTAAAGAACCTGAGATGATCTATTTAGTGATTCACATTAATCGAGTAGTAGAAGATACTAAAAAATAAATAATTTAATGGGACTGTGACATAAATATGTCATGGTCTCTTTTTTACAAACTAAACGGTGTCACAGAATTAGCTTCTTCGAAAAATAAGCCGAACACTTCTGTCACAACCTCATTTTTTTGACTAAGACTTTAGACGGATGTAAAATAAAAGCTCAGTGTTATACTTGTCATATTAGTAATATGTTTGTCACATTAGTTATATAATAAGGAGGAGAATAAGATGAACCAAAGAAAGAAAATAGGTTTAATCATTGGTGGAATTGTCGCGTTATTAGTTGTGTTTGGGTTTGCTACATATAATGGATTAATTACAAAACAAGCAGATGTTGAGAGTCAATGGGCGAAAGTCGATTCTAAATTACAACGACGTTATGATTTAGTTCCTAATTTAGTCAATTCAGTTAAAGGAAGCATGGAACAAGAAAAAGAAGTTTTTGGTAATATCACTGAAGCTAGAAGTAAAATGACAGGTGCTGATACAGTAAAAGAAAAAGCAGCTGCATCTAATGAAATGGAATCAGCATTATCTCGATTAATGGTAGTAATGGAGAATTATCCAGAATTGAAATCAAATGAAAATGTCAAAACATTGATGACTCAATTAGAAGGCACAGAGAATCGAATTTCTGTAGAACGAGATCGTTATAATGATGCTGTTAAAAAATATAATGTTTCTATCAAAAAATTTCCAAAATCAATCATTGCTGGTATGACAGGTTTTGAGGAAAAAGAATATTTTGAAGCAGAAGAAGGGGCTGAAAAAGTTCCAGAAGTTAATTTTAGTAAATAAATTTAATCGTTTTAGTTTGTGATTTAGGAGGTATCTAAAATGGAAAATATTTGTTCTGAAAAACAGAGAAAAATTGGCTCATTTATCGGATTGTTGGTATCAGTTATAATGATCTTTCTAATATTACCAAGTACGGTGTTTGCTGAAAATAATAATATTTTTGTAGAAGATAACGCTAATATATTATCTGTTAAAGATAAAAATTATATTAAACAAATTAATGAAGAAACCTTTTCTGCGCTTCCTGGGAAACCACAGTATGCAGTGGTGACTTTAAAAAATTTAAATGGTTTTGATTCTATTGAAGATTATGCAGAGAAAAAATTCAAAAAATTAGGTATAGGAAATAAAGAGTTAAATAACGGATTTTTATTTGTCATTTCGATTGATGATAAAAAGTACCGGTTAGAAACAGGTTATGGCGTGGAAGAGGTTATTACTGATAGTATGAAGTCAGAAGTCATGCCATCTGAAGTGACAGATTTATTAAAAGATGAAAAATATGGGCCAGCTGTGATGATGGTTTCAAAAAACATCGAACAACTTGTAAAAACTAAGTATGGTGATTTAGATTCAGCAAAAGAAATGGTGGCAGCTGAAAAAGCAAGACAAGAAAAATTTGTAAAAATGATGTTTATTATTGTTTTATCTTTTTTTGCTTTCGTTATATTTGTTGTATTTGCCTATATGTTAAGAATTACGTTTATCCGTAAGAAATTAACTAAGACCTATTTAACTAAAGAATTAGTAGGTTATGTTTATATTGATAAAAACAATGATTTATTGGGAACAAGAAAAGGTGCTAGAAAAGTTAATTTGTCAGAATATATGGCTAAAAAAATCAGTCGATTACCTAGTACAATGAAGTTTTTATCAGATGAAAAGAATTTGAAAGTGTATTTGGCACAGTATTTATTAGTGGATAGTTTGATCCAATATTGTAAAAAGAATAAAAAAGAAGCACCATACAATGTTTCTATTTATTTAGATCAAAAACACCTAGAGACATTAAAGGAAGAACTTATTCCACTAAATCAAGCATTTAGCTATCCTGTTGCTTCTAATCCTTATTTAAAATCAAGTGATATTATTAGTTCGTATGTTGAAATGACGACAAATAGGCATCATGAATCATTGAAGATATCTGCAAAAAACAAAAAAATCATTGAGACTATCTGTCAACAGTTCTTAAACGAACAAGTAAATCAACGTAATGATGTCGATTATAAGTTAGAAGTAGCGTTGATGATTTACTATTTCTTGAAAGAAAAAGATTTATCTGATCCTGAATTATTAAGAAAAGTGACTATTAATGATTCTGAATTAGAAAAGGCAGCAAGATTTGCTAAAAAAAGAAGAAAAGAAATTGCTAGTGATCAAAAACAGCAAGCACTAAATGACTTAACGAATATGTCATTAGGAAATTACTATATGCATGCGATGATTTGGTCAAGTTACCATAGTGATAGTGGAAGTTCATTTGGAGGCGGATCTTCATTTGGTGGTGGTTCATCAGGTGGTGGTGGTTTTTCTGGCGGTTGGTAATTTAATAGATTGTGGAGTTGAGGGAGACTTAAAAAGTTTTCTCTCAACTTTTTTATGTTTATAAACTATAGTTTGTTACAAAACCTCTTTAATTTGTTTCTTATAAAGAAATAAAGAAAGCGTTATACTTTTGTTGTGAATGAAGGGAGGAAAAAGAGTGAAGAAAAAGAAAAAAGGGTTTTGGGCAGATGTCTACCGCTTTAGAGCGTTAATTTTTATGGCAATACCTGGGTTTATCTGGTTTATATTCTTCTTTTATATTCCAGTATTTGCCAATGTGATTGCTTTTAAAGATTTTCATATTTCCCCAGACGGATTTATAGCAAGTTTGAGAGAAAGCCCTTGGGTAGGATTTGATAATTTTAAATTCTTGTTTGCCTCAAATGATGCGTGGTTAATTACCCGAAATACATTAGCTTACAATATTATATTCTTAGCATTTAATTTATTTTTTGCAGTTGCATTTGCTATTGTTATGAGTGAATTACGTAATAAAAAATTGGTTAAGGTCTATAACACAATGTCCTTATTGCCTTACTTCTTATCTTGGGTTGTTATTTCATACTTTGTGTATGCATTCTTAAGTCCAGATAAAGGAATTATTAATCAGTGGTTAACGCAAAACGGACAATTACCTATTCAGTGGTACACTGACCCAACATGGTGGCCGTTAATCTTCGTCGTGTTAAACGTTTGGAAGAGTTTGGGTTATAACAGTATTATCTATTATGCCTCTGTCATGGGGATTGATCCAACTTACTACGAAGCCGCAATGGTGGATGGCGCAAGTAAATGGCAACAAATTAAAAATGTGACGATCCCGCAGTTATTACCAATGATGAGTATTTTATTAATTCTAAATATTGGTGGGATTTTCAAAGCTGATTTCGGGATGTTTTTCTCAATACCTAGACAATCAGGTGCTTTATATGAAGTAACTACCGTATTAGATACTTATATTTACAATGGGTTAACAGCAACTGGAGATATAGGGATGACAGCAGCTGCTGGTCTATATCAATCAGTTGTCGGAAGTACATTATTAATTTTAGCGAATTTTGTTGTTCGTAAGCTTGATCCAGATTCAGCATTATTCTAGTAGGAGTGTGACAAATGAGTAGAAAAAAAGTAGCTAAAGTAGAGATTCGAGCATTTAGCCCTAAAGTAGATTTTTTCTTTAATATTTTAGTGGCATTGTTTGCTATATCATGTTTGATTCCATTTATCTTTGTAATTATAATCTCACTAACTAGTGAAACGTCTCTTGCAGAGAATGGGTATAGTTTCTTCCCACAAGAATGGTCTTTTGCATCATATAGATATATATTTGCTGGTCAAATGTCTGAAAAAATATTTAGAGCATTTGGTGTGACAATTTTTGTTACAGTCTTTGGGACACTAGTAAATGCAACAATGACATCACTATATGCTTATGTTATCTCTCGTTCGAATTTTCCGTTTAGAAAATTCTTTACGATGTTTGCTCTTATAACAATGTTGTTCTCACCAGGAATGGTAGCAAACTATATTGTTATGACCAACATGCTTCATTTGAAAGATACAATTTGGGCATTGATTTTACCACTTGCCTTAGGACCATTTAATATTCTAGTTATGCGAACGTTTTTCAAAAAAACAGTGCCTGATAGCATCATTGAGTCAGCTAGAATTGACGGCGCAAGTGAGATGACCATCTTTATGAAAATTGTCTTACCATTAGCTGTACCAGGTATTGCAACCATTAGTCTGTTTGCAGCTTTAGGTTATTGGAACGACTGGTTTAACGCATTATTATATATTCAAAAAGACAACTTGGTTCCATTACAATACTTACTAATGAAGATCCAAAACAACTTGGATTACTTAGCTAAGAATACAGGAATGGGCTCACAAATTGCTGGAGGACTAGCCGCACTTCCAAGTGAATCAGCACGAATGGCTATTGTCGTGGTTTCAACTCTACCGATTGCTTTAAGTTACCCATTCTTCCAAAAATATTTTGTGGGTGGATTAACAATTGGTGGCGTGAAAGAATAAAAAAAGTATACAGGGGGAATTAATGGTGAAGAGCTTTAAGAAAATCGCAACTGTGGCTGGTGCCGCACTTTTAGTTGCAGGATTAGCTGCATGTGGTAATGGTGGTAGTAAAGATGCTAAAGGTGGAAAATCTGGCAATAAAAGTGATACAACAACTCTTTTAATGTACCAAGTAGGGGATAAACCAGAAAACTATGATGAGTTAATGGGAATCGCTAATAAACGCATCAAAGAAAAAATTGATGTTGAAGTTGATCTTCAATATATCGGTTGGGGTGACTGGGATCAAAAAATGAGTACCATCATCGCTTCAGGTGAAAATTATGATCTCTCTTTTGCATCGAACTATGTATCTAACGCTCAAAAAGGCGCTTACGCTGATTTAACAAAACTTGCACCAGAACATGCGAAAGAAGCTTACGATCAGCTAGATGACTCTTATATCAAAGGAAACCTAGTAGACAATAAACTATTTGCCTTTCCTGTTAAAGGAAATGTGTATGGTCAACAAATGTTAACATTTAACAAACAATATGTAGATAAATACAACTTAAATGTAGATGATATTAACTCTTATGCAGATGCTGAAAAAGTCTTAATGGAGTTCCACAAAAAAGACCCAAATATTGCAGCATTTGCAATTGGTCAAAACTTTAAAGTTTCAGGTGATTATGATTACCCATTAGGAAAAGATTATCCATTTGCTATTAAATTAGATGACGCAAAAAATCCTAAAATCATTAATCAATATGAAGACAAAGATATGATGGATAACCTTAAAACTTACCGAAAATGGTATGAAGCAGGACTTATTCCTACAGATGCAGCAACAAACACAACAGGTTTCCCATTAGAAGGAAATACTTGGTTTATGCGTGAAGAAACACAAGGACCTATGGATTATGGCGATACTGTGTTAACGAATGCTGCAGGACAACCAATTGTTTCTCGTCCAATCACAAAACCATATAGAACAACAGCACAAGCGCAAATGGCTAACTTTGTTGTTTCTAATGTTTCTAAAAACAAAGAAAAATCAGTTGAATTTTTAGGATTACTAAACAGTGACCCAGAATTATTAAACGGTTTAGTATGGGGTGTTGAAGGGGACGCTTGGGAAAAATCAGGCGACAACAAAATTAAATTATTAGATGGTTACAAACCTAATAAACATATGGCGGCTTGGAACACAGGAAATAATATGCTTCTTTACACACAAGATACGTTATCAGATGATTTAGTTAAAGATCGCGATAAAAAAATTGAAGAATCTATTGTTTCACCAACATTAGGATTTAACTTTAAAACAGAGAGTGTTAAAACTGAATTAACTAACATTGCAAACATTATGAGTCGTTACAAAGATAGCGTGAATACTGGATCAGTTGACCCAGAAGAAAATGTCGCTAAAATGTCTAAAGACTTAGAAAAAGCTGGTTGGAATAAAGTTCAAGAAGAAATGCAAAAACAATTAGATGAATTTTTAAAATAATCTAAATAAAAAAATAGTTGAGGTTGTGGCATAAGTTTTAATGCTTCTGTCACAGTCTTGATTTTTTATTTTAAAAGGACGTTTAAATAATGTTATAATGAATTGAGAATAAATGAAAGAAGGAATAAACTTATGTTAGGAACAGGATTAGAAAGAGCGTTTAAAGTCAGTTGGCTCGTTATAAAATTAAATTTATTTTTTCATTTGTTCAGTCTAATGGGTGGTATTATTTTTGGGATTGGCCCTTCAATTCAAATGGTGTCAGATTTATTTCAATTATCAGAATTTGATTCGAAAGAAGTAACGTTAAAAAAAGCATTTGAATTATGGAAAAAGCATTTTATCAGAAGTAATGTTCAATTTTTACTATTTTTAAGTCTGTTTGCCTTATTAGCTTATAATCTTTACCTATCTGTTCAGATGTTAGGCATGGTTTGGTTAATGATTGATTTTATTTTAATTGTTGCCATTCTTTTTCTCTATATATCTTATCAATACGTAATCTCTTATGAAGCAACTTATGATATGCCCTTCCTTCAAGTGATTAAATTAGCTTTTATTAGTGTTTTCTTTAGCTTTGGAACCTTTTTTAAGTTACTATTAGGTGTAATCACCATTGGTTTTGTGACGTGGCAGATGAAAGGTCTCTTTGTTTTTGCGACGTTTAGTTTGTTAATTATTTGGAGTGTGATTGCAACTAAAAAAATTAGGGATGTTGTAAATGAAAAATTGGGATTTAATGAAGAAGAGATGGTTTAACTTTTTTAATAAAGGTTTTTTAATCAACCAATTAATGCAATTATATAGCTTAATCCTAATTGTGGTGCTGTTAGTCATCATGTTAGGGTTAAGTTTATTTATGGTTAATGCCAATGAAAAAGAGGCGATAAAAACAATTGATAATGTGACCACTGAACTTGGAACAAGTTTAAAAAGTAAAGACAGTGATGTGGTATCTAATATTTTAGGAGAAGTAGCTATTACGAATGCTCATTATGAAAATATTCGTAATTATTTGATGATGGACCAACAAACTTATTTTGAGTATATGATTGATATTTGGCATGAAACAGGAACGAGTGTTTATTTTCCAGATGCAATGAAGACTATTTTTTCAAATTATGGTGATGTGAAATCGATTGATATTGTTTTTGATGATTTGGATGTTTATTTACATGGTGATCGAGACCGTATCATGGGAAAAAAAACAGCGAAACCTTTTAAGAAACCGAGTAAAGAATTAACTTTAGTACGAGCTATTCGAAATCCAGGAACTTCCACAGTAGATGGAGCAATCTATATTACGTTTTCAGAGGATAGTTTAACTTCTTTTTATAATAAAAATCAGTCCAATAAACAGCCAGTAAGTACCTACATTTTTGATTCACATAATGAAATAATCTATGGTAGTCAGCATACTTTACCTGAAGAAACGATGAATACATTAAAGAAATCTATGTCAGGAAAATCTTGGGTGAGTGAAAAAGACTTGAAAAATAAGTACTATGTAGGAAATATTTCAGTTAAAGACTTATCTGTAGTGACAATTCTAGATAAAAAACAAGTTCGAATGACTTCTTTTATTCAGATTTTAATTATCTTTTCAATTGGTTTGACAGTAATTAGTTTACTTTTATACTTCCTTAATAAAGTGTTTAAAAAATATTCTAATCAAATGGAGCAACTGGTTAAAGTGACAAATCAAGTGAGTGCTGGAAATTTAGAAGCACAAGTTGATACATCTCTGATGCAATTAGAATTAAATGACTTGGCTGAGGCGTTTAATCAGATGATTATTAACTTAAATAAGTACATAGAAGATATTTATTTACTAGAAATTAAACAACGAGATGCTCATATGCGGGCACTCCAGTCACAAATTAATCCTCATTTTTTATATAATACATTAGAGTATATTAGAATGTATGCTTTAAGTAATCAACAAACAGAACTAGCCGATGTTGTTTACGCTTTTTCAGCACTTCTAAGAAATAATATAACTCAAGAAAAAACGACCACTTTAAAAGAAGAGTTAGATTTTTGTGAGAAGTATGTTTATTTGTATCAAATGCGTTACCCAGATAGTATTGCGTATCATTTTATTGTAGATGAAGGCTTGGATAAATTTGTGATTCCTAAGTTTATTATTCAACCACTAATTGAAAATTATTTTGTTCATGGCATTGATTATGAACGACAAGATAATGCGATTAGTGTGAAAGCCTATCAACGTAATGATGGTGTTGAAATTAGAATTATTGATAACGGACTAGGTATGAGTCAAAAACGTTTAGAAGAAGTTAATCTTAAGTTAATGGATAATAAAACATTGCTTCAAAATTCCATTGGCATATCTAATGTGTATCAACGAATTAGAGGGTTCTTTGGGGAAGAGTCAGAAATGCAACTAGAGTCACTAGAAGATAAAGGTGTAACAATTATTATTAGAATCAAAGAACAAGGGGAGGGTGGTAAAAATGTATAAAGCAATGCTTGTTGATGATGAATACATGATTTTAGAAGGATTAAAACAAATTATTCCGTGGAATGAATTAGGTTTTGAAATTGTAAAGACTGCCAAAAGAGCGCAAGAGGCTTTAGATTATCTTGAAGAAAATGAAGTTGATTTATTAATTACGGATGTGACAATGCCGAAAATGACAGGCATTGATTTAGTTAAAGAAATCAGAAAATTTAAACCAGAATTATCGATTATCATTTTATCAGGTTATCAAGAGTTTACTTATGTGAAGCAAGGATTAGAACTTGGTGTTAAAGGATACTTGGTTAAACCTGTTAATAAAGAAGAACTAGAGCAAAAGGTTGTTCAAATCAGAGATGACTTAGAACAAGAGGCGCGTATGGGAACTCAAAAAGAACTTTATTATGAAACAATGATCCATAGATGGTTAAATGATGAGTTGAATGAAGACGAATTTTTTACCTTTTTAAAAGAAGTTAAAGAACCACTTCAAAAATCTTATTCAGTCATTATTATTAATCAAGCCAACACAACGATTGATTTGTCTAAGTATACTAAAGACCATAATCAACCCTTTATTATTCAAAATGAGAATGAGACAACATTCCAAACAGTGATTGTTTATCAAGGGATGAGAAATGAACTTAATCTTTTTGTGAAAGGCATTGAAGAGCAATTAAAGGGACAAGTGTTTAAAATTATTCTAGGAGAGTCTGTTTCTGAATGGGAAAATGTTTATGAAAGTTATGAAAAATCTAAAAAATTATTACTATTTCAAGAATTTTATGGGGATAAGGAAGCCGCGCAAATGGTTGTTTCTTTAACAGATTTAGAAGCAGAGGAAGAAAAACTACATTTCCTTTCGTTTAATAAAGCCTTGATGATAGGTGATATGGCAACTATTCAAGAAGAGTTACATCATATTTATCAACAAATGACAGAATTTCGTTATACACCTGAAAATGTTCGACATGTGACTTTTCTTTTATTTACAGATATTTACCGACAGTTTCCTTCTTTAGATAAAGATATTTACGATGATACATTAGAAAAAATCCATCATAGTTCGAGTATGTTGGAGTTGAAAAATTGGTTAGATGATATTTTGGATTCAATTTATGATAATCCTGCTGTGAGTAGACGTTATTCAGATTTAGTAAAATCAGCTATAGATATTATCTCTTCTGATTATCCCAAAGATCTGTCTTTGAAAACAGTAGCTGAAACACTTCATATTAATCCTGTTTATTTAGGGCAATTATTTAAAAAAGAAACTGAGCGTAGTTTTTCACAATTTCTAAATCAAACTCGAATCAAAAAAGGACAATACTTGTTACTAAATTCAAATAAGCCAATTAATGAAGTAGGATATGATATAGGTTATAATAATCCAACTTATTTTTTCAAAATGTTTCGTAAATTAAATGGTCTAACACCGAAAGAATTTAGAGAAAAATACTTACAAAATTATCATTCTTTTGAAGAAGAATGAGGGTAGGTCAAAAGTCTTTTTACTCTGAGAAACTGGAGGTGAAAATGAACAATAGTGCTTTTTGATTGATCGTTTTTGGTGAAGTTGTCGTGAGAGTAGACTTTTTATCCCCTGACTATTATAAATTATTCGTATAAACAAAACATAGAAGAAGCTGATTTTTTGTCAGTTTCTTCTATGTTTTTAGTTATCTTTTAAATCAGTTATATTATAGGTTAATTTGTCTTGCTCAATATCGTAAGAGATATTTATTTCATCTGAATTAGGTGAAAAATCTCCAAAAGATACATTGATATAGCGATCTTCTTTCACATCAATATCTTTAAATGCTCGTCTAAAAAATTTTCTGATATGTAATATCCTTTTTATTTTTTCTTCAGATTTTTCAACTGCTTTCGATAGTTTAAATCCCTCGTCGAGATAATTTTTTATCAGTTCAACTTTAATAACTGTCGGCAAACGATACTTTCTCGCTGAATGATCATCTTTAGAAACTGATTTTATAAAGTTTTTTTCTTCCCAATATCTTAACTGTCTAGGAGATACACCACTCATCTCGCTTAATTCACTAATACCAACAAGTAATGTATCATTTTCTAATAAGTATTTAATGGATGCATTCACACTGATAACCTCTTTCTTACTCTTAATATTATTGTAACTATTTTTACATCTATGTCAACTTGCTTGACAAAGAAATAAAAAAGGAATAAAGTATTTTATGTCATAAATTGATTATACACAAAAAGGAGAGCAGATATGAATAAAAATAAAGCAGTAGATATTGAGGGAAAAGAATATAATCGAACCGTTTTGGTTGGCGTTCTTTTAATAGGAACTTTTTGTACCGTATTAAATCAAACGTTACTCACGACGGCCTTTCCAGCATTGATGAAATCATTTGATATTACCGCGTCCGACGTACAATGGTTAACGACAGGTTTTTTATTAGTTAATGGGATAATGATTCCGATTAGTGCATGGCTAATTAATAAATTCAGTTCAAGAAAACTATATTTATTTTCTATGATTGTTTTTTTAGCCGGAACAATCATTTGTTATACAGCGCCCACATTTTCAATGTTATTGATTGGTCGGTTAGTTCAAGCATGTGGAGTTGGTATGTCTATGCCGTTACTACAGACTATCATGCTAACAATTTTTCCGCCAGAAAGACGTGGAGCCGCAATGGGAATGGCTGGTATTGTTATAGGGTTAGCTCCAGCTTTAGGACCGACATTATCAGGTTGGATTATTGATAATTATTCGTGGCGAGATTTATTTGGTATGGTTATCCCAATTATTGTCTTAGTCATTATTTTAGCATTTTTCTATATGAGAGCGGTGATCCCTTTATCTAATCCTAAAATAGATATTTTATCTATTGTCTTATCTTCCATTGGATTTGGTAGTTTATTATATGGCTTTTCATCGGTAGGGAATAAAGGATGGGCAAGTCTGGAAGTTATTATAACAATCGGTATAGGTATTCTTTTTATAACGTTATTTATTTTACGACAATTGAAGTTAGAAGAACCGTTTTTAAATATTCGTGTCTTCCAATCAAAAGATTTCGCAATCGCAGCTGTTTTATCAGGTGTTACTAACATGGCTTTGATTGGTGCTGAAATGGTAGTTCCTTTGTATATTCAAAATATACGAGGTGAATCTGCCTTTCACTCTGGGTTAATGTTATTACCAGGAGCCTTAGTAATGGGGATCATGATGCCTGTCACAGGAGCGATTTTTGATCGTAAAGGAGCTAAGAAGTTGGCAACGACTGGAATGTTTATTTTGACAGCTGCTACAATTCCATTTGCATTCTTAACAGAAACAACTCCTGTTCCATTAATTGTTGTTTTATATGCAATTAGAATGTTTGGGATTTCCATGGTCATGATGCCAGTTACAACGTCTGGAATGAATGCATTACCTAATGAATTAATTACTCATGGGTCAGCAGTCAATAACACATTTAGGCAAGTAGCTAGTTCAATTGGTACAGCTGTTTTAATAAGTGTTTTGAGTAATGTGACTAAAAGTAATATGCCAAGTGAAACTGTCTTAAAAGAAACACCATTAGCATTTAGAGAACAAGCAATTAATTCCACATTGAGTGGTTACCATGCCGCCTTTTATGTAGCTATTATCTTCTGCGTTATAGGATTAGGAATTTCTTTCTTATTAAAAAACAAAACGACTAAACTTTCTTTAGTTAAAGGAGGTAATTAGATGATTTTACTAATTATTTTAGTGGTCAGTAGTGTTTTATTACCTGTAGCCAATATTTTTTGTATTGGGAAAAAACGAATGATTTTAACTGCGATAGCAGGATTATTATTTTCAATAAGCATTTTATTAGTTGTTGAAAATCAAAAAAATCATTTAGGAATGAAAGAAGTAACGATTAAAAAAAAAGTAGATATAGTCTCAAGTGTGGAACATGAATCTATGAATATATTGCTTTATAAACCTTTGGGAAATGGACAAGAAAAAGTATATTTGTATAGAACAAACAAAAACGAAGAAAAACCTAAACCAACAGGTCAAAGTAAAATAGTTAACAAAGTTATAGTAAATAATAATCAAAAAGCAATATTAGGAACTGATAAAATAGAATGGCAATATAAAAATGATTTTTATAAAAAGCTCTTTAGTTTGGAAAAAGAGACGTCAATTTTAATCAAAGAAGACAATACTTTTTCGATTCCTAAAAATTGGTTAACACTTAGTACAGAAGAAGCAGAGAAGTTAAGTAAAGAACTTGAAATGAATGAAGATAAAATTAAAAAAGAAGGCCAAATTTGGGTGGGTGAAGAAATGAAGCAACAAATTATAGCTAATCCAGAGATGACAGAAAAAGAAAAACAAGACTCAATAAAATTATTAACTGAAGTATATCAACAGAAAACAATTGAAAAGTTGTTAAATAAATAAAAAAACTTCCATCACATGCTGGTTAAAGAGCACATGGTGGAAGTTTTTTAATGATTTTATTTAGCACATAAACGATAAATTGCTTCAGCATAGATTTCCATAGTTTGACGCATTTCGTCCAATTGCCATATTTCATTAGGTTGGTGCATGGTGTCTTTAGTATTTTCAAACATTGCACCAAAAGCCACACAATTATCCATAGTACGAGCAAAAGTTGCGCCACCTGAAATTTGAGGTTCACGCATATCACCTGTTTTGTCTCGGTAAGCACCAAGTAAAGTAGTGACTAGTTCTGAATCTACAGGAACATAAAGTGAAGCTAAAAAGTCATGCTCGTGGTAAGAAAGGTTATATTCTTTAGCTACTTCTTCTAATTTAGAAGTGACTATTTCTTTTTCAAAAGTTACTGGAATACGAATGTCGATACCGATTTTTGTTTCATTTTCATTAATATCAACCATAGCAGCGTTGAAGGTTAAGTTTCCAGAAGCCTCGTCTTTTATCTCTCCAAGAACGCTGATTCCGTTAGCATCATTTTTAATAAGTTTTCCAAGAAAATCAATGGCAGAATTATCATATAAATTAACCATTGCTTCTGCTAAACGAGTATTAGCATTAATTCCGTCAGGAGCATCTTTTGAATGAATTGATTTTCCTTTGACGTGAACTTCATTTTCTTTAACGAGATAGTTATAACCTAACTTATCTAATTCTGCACAAAGTTCGTCTTTTTTATTACCTGAATATATAGCAGTATCAGCTACGACATTTAATGCTGATCCACCTTTAAATGTAAAATCAGATGTTCCTTTTGAAGTTAGGAAAACTTGTAGTAAGCCTTTTTCAGCGTAAATAACAGGGAAGTTTGCATCAGGAGCAATACCCATAGTAACTCCTTGTTCTTTTTTATGATATTGGTCCATACAACGCCATAGAGTTTCTTCGTCTGTTCCGAAAATAAAACGAATTTTTTTATCTAAAACAACACCGTTTTCAAGAAGTGCTTTAACGGCATAAAGAGCAGCGATTGTTGGGCCTTTGTCATCTTGAACGCCACGTCCTACAATAGCATTATCAACGACAGTAGCTTCAAATGCTGGTGTATTCCATAATGTTTCATCACCTTGTGGCACGACATCTAAATGACAAAGAATTCCGAAGATTTCAGCACTTTCTCCTATTTCAGCATAACCGTAATAACCATCTGGATCAATAAAAGTCGAATAACCTTCTTCTTTGAATAAGTCTAAAGTATCTTTCAAACAGTTTAGTATGTCTTGACCGAATGGTGCTCCATCTACCTTATCTTGTAAAAAAGATGGTTTAGAAACAACACGTTGAAGCGATTTGATAGCTTGTTCTTGATGTGAATCTGTAATAAAATCTTTCATTGAATGTTCCACTCCTTCTAAATTTAGTAATTAATTAGTTAAGTATAACACTTTATATTTATAAAAAGAGTGAAGAATGAGGTATTTTCATGGGATTTTAAAATAGAGTAGAATTACAAAATAAATCATCTGTTTATTTTAGAATTAAAAAACAAAAAGATTGTAACTCAATAAGGATTTTCTAAAAATAAGTAGCATAGATATCGTATCTAATTAAAAAATTGAGTAAATTTTAAACAGTTAAGTAACAAAAATATTATTGTGAATAAATAACAAACTTATTATAAATTAATTTGATATTGACTGGATATTCAAAAAAATTCGTTTTCATTTTGATAATACATCATATATTTTAATGTTACTAAAAAAACTCATTGCTCATTAATTCTCAATAAGAGTCGGTATATTGCTTATATTATTCTGAAAATACATTTGACAAAGATTTTTTTTAATGATACATTGTTATCAAGTTATTAATATGTTGGGAATGGATGGGTTCTGGTGTTCCCTCTGGTCTTCAAAACCAGTATGAGGAGTTAAGAGCTTCTTGGGTGGGTTCGATTCCCACACTTTCTCGCCAAAACGATCATATTAATTAAGAAATAATACTAAAATTAAAATATAAAATACTGGACTAGTAAAGGACTATTTAACATAACAAGAGAAGAATCGGTAGCTGAAAAGATTCTAGTCGTTAATCCCTCGAACCTACCAAATAAACATAGGCTGGATGTCTCTAACAATCCCAATAAGTCGTAAAGTAAACTCTACTTTGAAGCAAGGTGGCACCGCCAGCAATGGTCCTTGTATTCAAAGTGGAGTTTTTTTATATAGTAAAACTAGGAGGAATTTTTCAATGGCAAAAAAAGAAGGTTTCGTTAAACAAATTACAAGTCGTGATATCGACTTTGCACAGTGGTATACAGATGTCTGTTTAAAAGCTGAATTATGTGATTATTCAAGTGTTAAAGGTTGTATGATTGTTCGTCCTTTAGGTACTGCGCTATGGGAAGGTATCCAAAATGCTGTTGATACTCAATTAAAAGCAACAGGACATCAAAATGTTTTAATGCCAATGTTAATTCCTGAAAGTTTATTATTAAAAGAAGCAGAACATGTGGAAGGATTCGCACCAGAAGTAGCTTGGGTAACTGCTGGTGGCGATTCAGAGCTTCAAGAAAGATTAGCTGTTAGACCAACATCAGAAGTAATGTTCTGTGAACATTTCAAAAAAATTATTCATTCACACAGAGATTTACCGGTTCTTTATAATCAATGGGTAAGTGTTGTGAGATGGGAAAAAACTACTCGTCCATTCTTAAGAACGACTGAATTTTTCTGGCATGAAGGTCATACATGTCATGCTGACTATGCGGATGCGGATAAAGAAGCTCTAAGTATCTTAGATATGTATGTTGATATCTGTGAAAATATGCTAGCCATTCCAGTTGTCTCAGGTGTGAAATCTGAAAGCGAAAAATTTGCGGGAGCAGACAAAACATATACAAATGAAACCTTAATGTATGATGGAAAAGCATTACAAATTACAACATCTCATCATTTAGGTGATAACTTTGGTAAAGCCTTTGAAATTACTTATACTGACAAAAATGGTCAAGAACAATTTGTTAATACGACTTCTTGGGCAATCACAACTAGAGCCATTGGTGGAATGATCATGGTTCATAGTGATGACCGTGGACTTGTGTTACCTCCAAGAATCGCACCAATTCAAGTAGCTATTATTCCAATTGCTCAACATAAAGAAGGTGTATTGGATACAGCCTACGAATTACGTGATCAGTTAAAAGAACACGTAACAGTCATGGTTGATGCTAGTGAAAAACAACCAGGTTGGAAATTTAGTGAAGCTGAGATGAAAGGTTACCCAATTCGTATTGAAATTGGACCTAAGGATATTGAATCTGGTGAAGTCATTGTCGTTCGTCGTGATACATTAGAAAAAACTAAGATGGCTTTAGATGCTAACTTAGGGACTCATTTAGAAGAACTATTAAATGAAATCCATGACAATATGTTAGCAAATGCTCGTGACCGTCAAAATAGTAAAACACGTATTGCTAAAACAAAAGAAGAATTTGCAGAACTAATCAAGGATGGTGGTTTTGTCATTGCTCCTTGGTCAGGAAGTGAAGAAATTGAAGATTTGATTAAAGAAGAAACAGGAGCTTCATCTCGTTGTTTAAGTTTTGAATACCAAGATGCTGATTTAACAGGTATGAAGGACTTATGGAATGGTGAAGATGCTAAGTACATGATGCATTGGGCTAAAGCTTATTAATCTAATTTGTTATTTTAAAATTAACTTAAAAAAGGTCAAAATACTCTTGTTGAGTATTTTGACTTTTTTTTTATAATTAAATGACTAAAATTATTTAAAAGTCCTTTAATTATGGATAAAACTAAATGATAAAGGTATTAGAATTGATTGAAAAAATAAATAAATAAAACTATACTTATTGTGAAATTAAAAACAATCTAATTGGAGGTTATTTAATGAAAATTAAAACAGAGTTACCAGGTATTTTTAATGATTTTGCAGAAGCAAGACAACAAGGTTTTTTAACGGTCAAAAAGTTAAAGGAGCAAGGTAAACCAATTGTAGGAGTGTATTGCACGTTTATGCCAGAAGAATTAACGATGGCTGCAGGGGCATTACAAATTAGTTTGTGTTCCACATCAGATGAAACGATTCCTGATGCAGAAGAAGAGTTACCAAGAAATTTATGTCCACTAATTAAATCAAGTTATGGATTTGGTAAAACAGACAAATGTCCTTATTTTTATTTTTCAGATTTAATTGTTGGAGAGACAACTTGTGATGGTAAGAAAAAAATGTATGAATATATGACTGATTTTAAAGAGTTGTATTTAATGCATTTACCAAATATGCGAAATAGTCCAGAAAGCTCTCAACTATGGAAAGCTGAAATGGTTCGTTACAAGGAAAAATTAGAAGAATATTTTGATGTTGAGATTACAGAAGAAGCAATTAAAGAAGCGATTATCTTTAAGAATGAAGAACGACAAGCTCGTAAAAATTTTTACGAATTAGGTAAATTGAACCCATTACCAATCAAAGGTTCGGAGATTTTTAAAGTAATGTATGGAGCTAATTATTCCTTTGATAAAAGAAAATTAATTAAAGATTTGGATGAAATGACAGACAGCATTATGAAAGACTACGAAGAAACGCCACAAGTGAAAAGTCAAAAACCGCGTATATTAATTACAGGATCACCTATTGGCGGTGTAACTGAAAAAGTGATTCGTGCAATCGAAGAAAATGGTGGCGAAATTGTTGCTTACGAAAACTGCACAGTAGCTAAACCAATTGAGCGATTAGTAGATGAAACAAATCCTGACGTATATGATGCATTAGCAGAAAAATATTTAGATATTGGCTGTGCGTGTCTTTCTAATAACCAACCAAGAATTGATATGTTAGATCGAATGATTGACGAGTATCAGGTGGATGGTGTGTTAGATATGGTACTCCAATTCTGTACGCCTTTTTCAGTGGAATCACTAAAAATTAAAGAGTTTTGTCAAAAAGAAAAAAATGTTCCCTATCTTTACTTAGAAACAGATTACTCAAACGCAGATATTGAACAAATTAACACAAGAGTAGAGGCGTTTATTGAAATGATTGGAGGGTAAAGTGTGAGAATTATTGGTTTAGATTCAGGATCAACAACAACAAAAGGTGTGTTGATGGAAAATAATACAATTATAGATCAAGCGTTAGTTTTAACCTCTGGAAACCCTAAAAAAGCAATGGCTGATATTTTAAATCAACTAAATTATGATGATCGTACACTATTAGTGACAACTGGGTATGGTCGTAAGTTGATTGAAGCTGATAAATGTGTGACTGAAATTACATGTCATGCTAGAGGTGCTAACTTTTTGAATTCTGAAGTAACAAGTATTATTGATATAGGTGGACAAGATAGTAAAACGATTAAGTTAAACGCTCTTGGTCAAGTAGAGGAGTTTAACATGAATGATAAATGCGCAGCTGGGACAGGTAGGTTTGTTGAAGTATTGATGCGGATTTTAGGTGAGGATATCACTCGATTAGATGAATTTGTAAGATCAGCTGAAGTAGTCAAAATAAATAGTATGTGTACTGTTTTTGCTGAAACAGAAGTCGTTAGTTTAGTAGCGAAAGGTGAAGAGAGAGAGAACATAGCTTTAGGCGTTTTGCATTCGATTTGTCATCGGATTCATGGGCAATATTCAAAAATATCACCTCAAAAAGATGAGTTAATTTTCTTTTCAGGTGGTTTGTCCAACAGTAAAATAATGAAAGAAATATTAGAGAAATTCACAGGTCAACAAATAGTAACACATCCTTTAGCTCAATATACAGGTGCAATAGGTGCAGCTAGAATGATAAAAAATTAATTATCTATTGTGAAAATAGACAAAAATAGACTTTTTGAAATTATTTTTTTCAAAAATATATATCGTTATGTTATTTTAATTTAAAATGTGAAAATAAAATTAAAAGCGTTTACTTTAAAGTGAGAAAAACAGCTTGCAAAGGGATAACTAAAGGTATTTTTATAGTGAAATGAGTAACTAAGTTCCAGAAAAACCTGTTAATAATTAGAGGTTTATGTTATTATATAAACGAGATTTGTTAACCTTCAAATGCTCATACTATCACAAAAAACAGGAGGTGAAAAAAATGACCGTATTTTACATTCCATTAAAACAACACGTAGGTACACCATGTATTCCCTTAGTGAAAAAAGGGGACTATGTGAAACGAGGCCAGTTAATTGCAGAACCTAATGGTCTTGGAGCTAACATCCATGCCAGCATTTCAGGTGAAATTTCAGAAGTCAGTGAAAAAACGATTGCTATTATTCCAAATGGAAAATTATCAACAGATTTTGTTAAGCTTGAAGAAAATGATTCTTATCTAGAGTTGATTGAAGCAGCAGGAATAGTTGGAGCAGGTGGTGCGGGATTTCCAGCTCATGTTAAGTTAAATGTTGAAATCCCAAACGGCAGCTTTATAGCGAATGCAGTTGAATGTGAAGCGTTACTTAAACATAACGTGAAACAAATCAAGGAGCATTCTGAAACAATCGTTCGAGGCATTAAATATGTTATGGAAATAACAAAAGCACCGAAAAGTTATATTGCAATTAAAGATAAAAATCGCCAAGCAGTGATTGAACTCTTAAAAGCGACTAAAAATGAGCCGAATATTGAAGTGTATAGATTACCAGATATTTATCCAGCTGGAGATGAACGAATGATTATTCGTGAAATTTTAGATATCGTTTTAGAGCCAGGTCAATTACCAATTGAAGTAGGAACAGTTGTCTCTAATGTAGAAACATTGAAACATATTGTTGAAGCAATTGAAGACCGCAAACCATTTATTGACAAAGATGTGACCGTATCAGGTCGTGTTAAAAATGAATCACATGTTTTTGTTAATGTCCCAATTGGTTTACCTGTAAAAGTTTTAATAGACGAAGCAGGAGGTTACGTTGAACCACATGGAGAAATCGTTATTGGCGGACCAATGACTGGACATAGTGGTAAAGAATCAACACCGATTACTAAGACAACAGGTGGCATTCTAGTTGCCATGCCTTATCCACAAGAACATCGCAAGATAGGTATTTTAATTTGCGAGTGTGGTGGCTCAGAAGAACGTTTAACTGAAATCGCTGAAAACATGGGTGCTGAAGTTGTTGCGAGTGAAATGTGTAAGCGAATGGTAGAAGTTAATGGCCGCTACAGATGCTCTAAACCGGGTGTCTGTCCAGGGCAAGCTGAAAAAGTGATGAAAATGAAAAAAGAGGGCGCAGAAGTCGTCTTAACAGGGACCTGCTCCGATTGAACGAACACCGTCATGGGTGTCGCTCCTAGGTTAGGAGTTCCAGTGTATCATCATACAGATCATGTTCTTAGAGCAGTTGGACATAAGCTATACCGTAAGCTACCAAGCTAATACTATTATTAAACTAAAAAAATTTACTAATAAATTTAGGAGGAGTTTTCGAATGTCTATAACTGTAGAAACTGCAAAAGAACATGCTAAAGATCCTGCGGTACTTTGTTGTCGTGCGGAAGGAAATATCATTATTGAACCATCAAACTTGGAAGATCCAGCGATTTTTCTAGATTTGGAAGATTCAGGCTTACTAGTAATTCCAGAAAATTGTTTAACAATTAGCCAAGTATTAGGGGCTAAATTATTAAATACAACAGACGCTTTAGTAGCGTTAACACCTGATTTAGTTGAAGGGGCAACAATTGAAGTGGAAGAAGAAGTTATTGAAGAAGCAGCACCGAAAGTGGCTGAAAATCCAGTATCACCATCTACACCAGTTGTTGCACCAATCATTAATACACAAAATCAAACAATCAAAATTCATATTGCTGAAGGTAAAGGAATTGATTTAGAATTACCACTTATCTTAGCAGGTGTTACTCAAACACAAACGCCTGCACCAGTTGAACCAAATATGACATCAACGACTCAAGCACCAGTTGCTGTTGCGGCTGAAGCAGAGCAAGAAGCTATTAAAGTTCGATCTTTTGAAAGAGAACATTTAGAAATTAAAGAAGTTGTTTTTGGTACAGAAACTAAAATCGAAGGCACTACTTTAACACTAAGAAATCCTAAAGAACTTAGCAACGAGGCAGCTGATTTAGAAGCTTTAGTAACAGGTATGACGATTGATATCATTACACCAGATCGTTACGGCGAATACAGTGAAACGATTATGGATGTCCAACCAATTGCTACTAAAATCGAGGGTGATTTAGGTCACGGTATTACTCGTGTGATTGATGGCGTGGTAATGGTCTTAACAGGTACAGATGAAAATGGTGTTCAAATTGGTGAATTCGGTTCATCTGAAGGTGAATTAGACCGTAATATCATGTGGGGTCGCCCAGGAGCACCTGATAAAGGTGAAATCTTTATTAAAACACAGGTAACAATCAAAGCTGGTGCAAACATGGAAAGACCTGGACCTTTGGCTGCACATAAAGCATCTGATTATGTGACTCAACAAATTAGAGAGGCTTTAAAAGTTGCTGATAGTTCTTTAATCCATAAAAAAGATGAAGTCGCGCAGTATCGCCGACCGGGTAAGAAAAAAGTCTTGATTATTAAAGAAATCATGGGACAAGGTGCGATGCATGATAACTTAATTATGCCAGTTGAACCAGTTGGAACATTAGGTGCTAAACCTAACGTTGACTTAGGTAACTTACCAGTTATTTTAGCGCCAACAGAAGTGGTTGATGGTGGTATTCACGCTTTAACATGTATTGGACCTGCATCAAAAGAAACGTCTCGTCATTATTGGCGTGAACCTTTAGTTCTTGAAGCAATGAATGATGAAGAAATTGATTTAGTAGGTGTTATGTTTGTGGGTTCTCCACAAGCCAACTCAGAAAAATACTATGTATCAAAACGCTTAGGTATGACAGTTGAAGCAATGGGCATCGATGGTGCGATTATAACAACTGAAGGATTTGGTAATAACCATATAGACTTTGCTTCTCATATTGAAGAAGTAGGTAAACGTGGTATTCATGTTGTAGGAGATTCTTATAGTGCTGTTCAAGGTGCTTTAGTTGTTGGTAATAAACAAATGGTTGCCATGGTTGATAATAATAAATCAAAACAAGGGATCGAAAACGAAATTTTATCTAACAACACACTTTGTAAGGAAGACGCGATTCGTGACTTGGCAATGTTAAAAACATTAATGGGTGGCGGAAGTATCAAAGTTGCAGAACGTAAATGGAATCCTAATGTGAAAGAAAATAATCTTGAAATCATTGAAAAAACAACCGGTCAAAAAATTGAACGTGTTGAAAATGAACAAACCTTACCTAAGAGTAAAAAACGTCAAGAAATTTACGAAAATAACTAATATCGTAGGTGAGAATATGGATGGAATAGATAAATTAAAGTATGTATCAACTGAGAGAATGTTTGAAGGAGTACTAGTCGATATTACAGGCGCAAGTGTCACAATTGATATAAAAGGTCGTTTAGGTCAATTTAAAATACCGAGAAGAATGTTAATTTCTGAATATGATATTAAAATCGGTCAAGAGGTTGGTTTTATGATGTCATACCCAGAAGTTTTAAATGAAGAACCTAATGATCATTATGTTAATACGATAATAGAGAACAAAGCAAGACAAAAAAATATGATGGAAAAGAAAGAGGAGAATTAAATCATGACTTTAACAGTTTTTGAAGGTTTACAATCAGAGATTTATGTACCGATTACTCCTAACTCTATCTTTACTCCCGTAAAAAAAGAGTTAAAAGAAATGCGTGTAGCAATGGCAACAGCTGCCGGTGTACATTTAAAAACAGATAAAAGATTTAATTTAGCTGGAGATACTTCATACAGAGAAGTACCTAACACAGCTAAAACAGAAGAATTAATGGTTTCTCATGGTGGATATGACAATGGTGACGTTAACCGTGACATTAATTGTATGTTCCCGATTGATCGTTTGCATGAACTTGCAAAAGAAGGCTTTATTAAAGAAGTTGCGCCAACTCATTTTGGTTTTATGGGTGGCGGGGGAGACCAAGAAGCATTTCACGATGTAACTGGTCCAGAAATAGCTCAAAAATTAGTGGAAGAAGACGTTGATGCAGTTGTCTTAACAGCTGGTTGAGGGACTTGCCACAGAACTGCCGTGATCGTGCAGAGAGCTATTGAAGAAGCAGGAATTCCTACAATTTTAATCGCCGCCCTACCACCAGTAGTGCGACAAAATGGAGCACCAAGAGCTGTAGCCCCACTTGTACCAATGGGTGCTAACGCAGGTGAACCGAATAACATTGAAATGCAAACAGGCATTTTGAAAGATACATTAAAAGAATTAGTAGCAATTGAAACGCCAGGAAAAATTGTTAGTTTACCTTATGAGTATATCGCTCACATTTAGAGTGTTTGGGTAGTATGATTTGAAATGAATGAAAGCTGGTTGAATGATGACTAATAGAGAATTAAAAATCAAAGCTTTTCATATGAGAAAAGTGACATCAGGAGACACGTTTCAATTAGACCCAAATGCGTTACAAATTAAAGCAACTCACACTTTCAGTGAACCAAGTATTAAGCAAATGACGATTCAACTTCTAACACCCAATCAGCACCATGTTGAAACCAATACAATTATGGATATTATTCCAATATCTACAAAAGTATTGGGAAAGCTTGGTGAGGGAATCACTCATACACTTACTGGTGTTTATGTGGTGTTAACAGGTGCAATAGAAGCTGGGGAGCAGATGCATGAATTTGGTTCTTCTGAAGGGATTTTATCGGAAAACTTGAAGTTAAACAGAGTAGGCACGCCTCTTGATACGGATTATATCATTCATATTGATATTTTAGCGAATCAAGGGGTGAGTTTTACTCGTGAATTATGTTTAAAAATGTTTGAGATGACTGATGATTATATTCAAGAAATAAGAACGGCTCTTAAGATGATAGAGGGGCGTATGGCAACAGAAGTTCATGCCTTTGTTGAAAAATTTAATGAAGGAAAACCTAGAGTTGTACTTGTGAAACAAGTAGCAGGTCAAGGTGCGATGTATGATAATTTGATTTTTCCAGATGAGCCAAGCGGTTTTTCAGGCGGGTCATCGATTATTGATATGAACAATGTACCGATTATTATTTCACCAAATGAATATCGTGATGGAGCAATAAGAGCTATGGTCTAATGTTTTGAGAAAAAGAAAGAGGGGTATCTATGGGAATAGGTCCTTCGACAAAAGAAACGACACTACACCATTTTAGAGATCCATTAGTTGATTGTTTAGCAACAGATCCTGATATTAATTTTTTAGGAGTTGTTGTTGTAGGGACACCACAAGATAACAAGATGAAGCATTTTGTAGGTAACAGAACAGCTGAATGGGTTAAAAGTATGGGATGTGACGGAGCAATTGTCTCAACAGATGGTTGGGGAAATTCAGATATTGATTTCGCTAACACATTAGAAGAAATAGGAAAACGTGATGTGAGTGTTGTTGGTTTAAAATTTATTGGAAAACAAGCCAAATTTGTTGTTGAAAATGACTATACCAATTTCGTTTTAGATTTTAATAAATCAGAACGTGGTATTGAAACAGAAGTTGTGGGTGAGAATACAATAGATAGTCGAGACGCTAGTAAAGCGCTTGCATTTATTAAACTAAAAATGCGTAAAGATAAACAAATATAATAATTTTTCGAGGGGAGTCGTTTTAAAAGTGAAATTTTCAAAAATGATGACAGCAATTGATACACATACTGCTGGTGAAGCAGCTCGCTTGGTAATCGGAGGTATTCCGAAATTCCCAGGTAAAACAATGGCTGAAAAGAAAGAATATTTAGCAACACAAAAAGATTATTTGAGAACAGCAATGATGCACGAACCTAGAGGACATAATGAAATGTTTGGCGCATTTATTTGTGAGCCAGTTCACGATGAAGCAGACTACGGTATCATTTTCATGGATGCTGGTGGTTATTTAAACATGTGTGGGCATAATACAATTGCTGCAATGACTGCAGCTGTTGAAACAGGTTGGGTTGATGTTGAACCTGGTCAAAGAGAAGTTAAAGTTGTTCAAGACACACCCGCTGGTTTAGTTTATGGAGAAGTCCATTTAAGTGAAGACTATTATGCAGAGTCAGTTTCATTTGAAAATGTCGAGTCATTTCTTTACAAACAAGGCGTGAAAGTTAACGTGCCAGAAATTGGTGAATTAACAATCGATATTTCTTTTGGTGGTAGTTTCTTTGCGATTCTTCCAGCTAAAGATTTAGGTTTAGAAATCAAACCTGAAAATGCGTCTAAATTCTCTGAATTAGGAATCAAAATACGTGACGCTGTCAATGAACAAATCGAGATTCAACATCCAACAATGTCACATATTAAAACTGTTGATTTAGTTGAAATTTACGGACCAGCAACAAGTCCAGATGCCACTTATCAAAACGTGGTTGTCTTTGGAGATGGTCAAGTCGATCGTTCACCATGTGGGACTGGAACAAGCGCAAAACTTGCTACTCTTTATGCTAAAGGCGAAATGGGTGTGGGTGATACCTTTGTTTATGAAAGTATTCTGGGAACTAAATTTAAAGGTGAAGTCGTTAGAACCGCTAAATTAGGCGACTATGAAGCAATTATTCCACGTGTCACAGGTTCAGCAAATATTAATGGATTCAATACATTTTTAATCGATCCCAAAGATCCGCTTAAAGATGGTTTTGTTCTAGGGTAGAAGGGAAGTAATAAGATGGTAGCAGTTTTATTAGGTATTTTAGGGTTATTACTTCTTTACTACATGTTTTTCTTGGTGAAAGATTTAATCGCGAACAAAGCTAATCTCGGTACAGGAAGTATTCCAGTAGCTTTTGGTATTGGATTTGTAACGGATTTTTTAGATGTATTGGGAATCGGAAGCTTTGCTCCAACGACAATGCTTTTACAAACAACTAAATATTTAGATGATGACAAAAAATTACCTGGAACATTAAATGTGGCTCATACTATTCCGGTTATGATTGAAGCTTTTATTTTTATCAAAGTGGTAGAAGTTTCACCTGTTACATTATTGTCGCTAGTTTTTTCAGCAATCATCGGTTCTTGGGTTGGTTCTAAAACAGTAACAAAATTACCTGAGAAAAAAGTCCAATTTTACGTTGGCCTTGCCTTAGTAGCAACAGCAATCATTATGGGAGCTAAACAAATGGGATGGCTAGCTATGTTAGGTGATGGTAATACTGCAACTGCTTTAACCGGTGGAAAATTAATTATCGGTGTTGTTGGTAATTTTATTTTTGGCGCTTTAATGACGATTGGAGTAGGTCTTTATGCACCATGTATGGCTATGGTTTACTTATTGGGATTAAAACCAATTATTGCAATGCCAATCATGATGGCTTCATGTGCAGGATTAATGCCAGTGGCTAGTGCAGAATTTATTAAAACAGGTAATTATTCAAGAAAAGGAACAATCGGTATTATTATTGGTGGAGTTATTGGGGTAGCTATTGCAGCGAATTTTGTGACTAATATGCCAATGGATATTTTAACTTGGGTAATTATTTTAGTGATTATTTATACAGGTATTACTTATATTTTAAAAAGCAAAAAAACAGTAGCATAATATCAAATAAGTTCGAAAATAAAGTTTTTCAACTTTTATTTTCGAACTGTTTGTTTTATCTGTTAAAATAACAATATAAAGATAATGTTTTCGGTTTCATTGTATGGTTATTTTAATAGATAAATAGGAGATGACTTTAATGGAAGATTTAGAACAGTTAATCGTATGTGGTGGATGTAATGCAAAAATAGGGCCAGGAGATTTAGGCGATTTACTCGCTGATTTACCTAAAGTAACGAATGATAAATTATTAGTTGGTTTTGAAAATACAGATGATGCAGCAGTTATCAAAATTAGTGAGGATCAAGTAATCATTCAGACATTGGATTTTTTTCCGACGATGGTATCAGACCCTTATCTTTTTGGGAAAATAGCAGCAGCTAATGCCTTGAGTGATGTTTATGCAATGGGAGGAACTGTATTATCTGCTTTGAATATTGTTGCTTTTCCAGAAGAAAAAGATTTTAAGATTTTAAAAGAAATTTTGCGTGGGGGAGCTGAAAAAGTTCAAGAAGCAGGTGGTATTTTAGCAGGTGGTCACTCGATTCATGATCATTCTGTTAAGTACGGTTTGTCTGTCACAGGTGTGGCTCATCCAGCTGAAGTGCTGATGAATAATTCAGGTCAAGTAGGCGATCATTTAATTCTTACAAAACCACTTGGTGTGGGAATTATTACGACTGGCTTTAGTGTGGGAGAAATTTCTCAAAAAGCATTTGAAGAAGCAACTAATTATATGCAACTACTAAATAAATACGCCATGGATGTGATGAAAAAATACCCAATAAATAGTTGTACTGACGTGACGGGATTTGGACTTTTGGGACATCTACATGAAATGCTTCATGGTGAATTATCAGCTGAAATTGATAGTCAAAAACTTCCTTTTATAGAAGAAGCTTATCAGGGTGCTAAGGAATTTATATTAACAGCAGGTGGACAACGCAATCGTAATTATCTATCAGAATTTGTTTCTTTTGAGCGAGATGATTTTGGGATAGAAGAATTGTTATTTGATCCACAAACTTCTGGAGGCTTATTAGTGAGTGTTCCAGAAAATATAGTAAATGACCTATTAAAAGAACTTAGAGAAAAAGAGATTTTTGCAGAAGATTTTGGAAAGATTACAAAAAAAATAAATCGTGAAATTATTGTTAAATAGAAGGGTGAGATAAAAATGTTTGAGATAGATGCAAGAGGAATGGCCTGTCCATTACCCGTTATAAAGACAAAAAAAGCACTTAAAGAAAATAAAGAGGTTATAACAATTGTGGACAACGAAATTGCCACCCAGAATTTAAAAAAATTAGCGGATCAACTTCAATTAAATTATCAAGTAGAAAAAAAATCAGCCACACATTTTGTGACAATGATTAGTCAGGGTGAAATATCTCATGACAAAGTGGTAATGAATTTGAAAGATGATTCAAGTGAATTGCTATCCCAAAAAATAGGCTACACAGTCGTTATCGATACCAATATTATGGGAAGAGGATCGGATGAATTAGGGGCTAATTTAATGAAAGCTTTTGTCTACTCCTTGCTTGAACAAGATGAGTTACCAGAGTCGATTATTTGTTATAACAGCGGTGTTAAACTAACGGTTGAAGGCTCAGATTGTTTAGAGGATCTTCTTCAAATGAAAGAACAAGGTGTTGCTATTTATTCTTGTGGCGCTTGTTTAAATTACTATGAGCTAACAGAGAAACTTGCGGTGGGTGAAGTGACTAATATGTACCGAATTGTTGAAATGATGCAATCGGCTGTTAAAGTAGTTAAACCATAGGAGGATTTAAAAATGAAGGAATACGGTGTTCTTTTATTTAACTCAACACATTATGCAATGGAAGCTGAAAAATATTTAAAAGAAGCCTCACTTCCAGCAAGAATTATATCGACTCCAGAAAAAATAAAAGCAAGTTGTGGTTTTTCTTTAAAATACAACATTGACTTTGAAGAAGAAATTATCAGATTGTTAGATGATAAAAAACTTTTGTATGATGGTTTCTATCATGCTAGTGGTAAGGGACTTAATATTGATTATCGAAAGGTTGGCTAGTAACTATGGCAGATATTGTAATTGGAACAGCAGGGCATATTGATCACGGGAAAACAACATTAATAAAGCATTTGACAGGAATTGAAACCGATACAACAAAAGAAGAAAAAACGCGTGGATTATCAATAAATCTCGGATTCGCCTATCTAGATTTACCTAATAAAGAGCGTGTTGGGATCGTTGATGTTCCAGGGCATGAAAAATTTATTAAAAATATGGTAGCAGGTCTTCCGGGCATTGATTTGATTTTACTCGTTATTGATGCTGGGGAAGGCATTATGCCCCAAACAAAAGAACATATTGATATATTAAGTTTGCTGGGTATTCAAAATTATATGATTGTCTTAAGTAAATGTGAGACGATTGATGACGAGTTAAAAGAATTGGTGAAGGATGATATTAGAGAACAACTAGCAAGTACTTTATTAAAGGATGCCCCGATTTTTGAAACAGATGCTGTTGCTGGAATTGGTTTGGAAGAGCTAAAGTTAGCTATTCAAAATTTCGCTGAAAAAACTCCTGAAAAAACAATCAAAGATATCGGTCGCTTAAATGTGGACCGTTCTTTTTCAGTGAAAGGATTTGGAACAGTCGTTACAGGGACACTTCTTGAAGGTCGATTTAAAGTTGGTGATGAATTAACGGTCTTTCCAAGTGGCAAAAAAACAAAAATTCGTAGTATTCAAATTCATGAGACAGATAAACAAGAAGCTTATGCAGGTCAAAGGACAGCTCTTAATTTAACGAATATCTCAAAAGAAGAAATTAGTCGTGGTGATGTTTTAACAAATGGTTTAGCTTTAGAAGCGACTTGGATGATTGATGCTAAAGTAACTTGTTTAGAAGATATTTCCACAGGATTTAATTTATGGGACAGAGTTCGAGTGCTAGTTGGGACACAAGAAGTATTTGCAAGACTTGTTCCAATTGGCTCAGAAAATATTCAACCAGGGGAGAGTGGCTTTATTCAGCTTCGTCTTGAAGAACAATTGGCAGTTAACACAGGTGATTATTTCATTATGCGTGCTTATTCGCCAATGGTAACAATTGGTGGTGGTCAAGTTTTAGATGCTATCCCTCAGAAACATCGACGTTTTAAACAAGATGTAATAGATAGTTTGAAAGTTAAAGAAGAAGGTAATATGGATCATTTGATTTTAGATTTTATGTTAAATCGTAAAGAAATGGTTAGTCAAACAAAAGAGATTTGCCAATACATGAATTTATCAGAGGAAAAAGTATTACCAATATTAGGAATACTTGTAGAAGACGGAGAGGTTGTACGTCTATCGGATAGAGAATGGATTTCTCAAGGTAAGATTAAAGAAGCACGAGAACTTGTTTATCTAGAATTAGAAAAGTATCAAAAAACATATCGTTTACGACCAGGAATGCCAGTAGAAGAATTACGTTCTAAGGTAAAGAGATGGATGACGCCAAAACAACTTGATTTACTTATTGTTTATCTAGCAGAACAAAAGCAATTAACACAAAAAAATCATCGTGTGTCACATCCAAGTTTTAAAATTGAGTTGAATAAATATCAAGAAAAAGTAAAAATAACGATGGAGAATAAATTAAAACAAGCTGCCTTTACACCGATAAAAAAAGAAGAGCTAGAAGCACTAGATGAAAAAAATGGAAAAGATGTTTTGGAAATGCTAGAGGCCGAAAGTGTCACTGCTTTAACTTTTGAGTATGTTATCAGTCAAGAGTATTATCTAAAAGCTGTTGAATTAGTCACTGATTTTATTAATAAAAATGGATCTATGACGTTAGCTGATTTTAGAGATATGACGGATTCTAGTCGAAAATCATCTATGCTGATTTTAGAATATTTAGATGAGCAACGAGTAACTAAAAGAGTTGAAAATACACGAGAATTAATGGAAAGTTAGGTGATTGTTGGTGTCAATTTATTTTGATAATGGAGCAACGACGATAAACAAACCTAAACAAGTTGCTCAAACTGTTTATGAAACGATGATTTCAGGAAAATATGGTAACCCTGGTAGAGGGAGTCATGATTTTTCTTTGAATAGTTTTCGCGAAGTGAATAGCGTCAGAGAAAAAATTAAGTGTCTATTGAGCGCTTCAAAAAATTATGAAGTAGCGTTTACTAATAATTCAACAACATCTTTGAATATGATAATTAAAGGTTTGGTGAAACCTAATGAACATGTTATAACAACTTGTTGGGAACATAATGCAGTTCTCAGACCTTTATATCAATTAAAAAAAGAGGGTGTGATGTTTGATTGCTTATCGGGAAGTTCAGTGACAGGGCAACTTGATTTAAATAAGTTAGAAAAATTAGTCAAACCGAATACCTCAACTGTCGTTGTAACTCACGGCTCTAATGTGACAGGTAATGTAATTGATTTAGAAAAAGTAGGTCGGTTTTGTCAAAAGAATAACTTACAACTCATCGTAGATGCCTCACAAACCATGGGACAGTTTCCCATCTCTTTAGAAAATGAAGCTGTGGATGCTTTATGTTTTACAGGTCACAAATCACTCTATGGCCCCACAGGAACTGGTGGGGTTTGTTTGAAAAAGAATTTAGTAAATAGGCTGACTCCTTTGATTTCTGGGGGAGATGGCATGCAATCTTTTTCAAAAATTCAGCCGCAAGAATTACCAGTGTTACTAGAAGCTGGGACGTTAGATGTTGCAGGGATTAGAGGGCTTGGATCAGGGATTGATTACGTCAACCAGTTAGGTATTAAATCTATTAATCTACATGTAACAGATTTAGCAAAACAGTTAGTGACTGGCGTAAAAAATAATCCTCTTATTCAACTTTATGGTTATCAAGACATTGCAAGAACAGGTGTCGTTTCTTTGAATTTCAAAGGAATTGATTCAGCCCTTGTAAGTAACTCTTTATGGGAAGATTATGACATTGCCATTCGAGCAGGTTATCATTGTGCGCCGTTAATGCATGAAACTTTAGGAACTAAAACTCAAGGAACACTAAGATTTTCTTTTTCAAGTTTAAATACGAAAGAAGAGGTTGAAGTGGCGATTAATGCTTTGAATGAATTAAGTCAGGAAGTGCAAAACAATGATTGATTATCAAAAATTAGCATTACTACCATCAGTTGACTCTCTACTAAAACATCCTAGCTTAAAAGAAATAGCTAGGGAATCTCCAAAAGGATTAAAGGCGTGCATCCAGAAAATAATAACAGAAATTAGAGAAAAATTTCTTGCTAAAGAATATTCAGAATTACCATCTGAAGAAGAAATAATTAAGCGAATATTAGAGCAACAAGAGAAAAATACTGACTTTTCATTAAAACAAGTGATTAATGCTACTGGAACAATCGTTCATACTAATTTGGGACGTTCATTACTAAGTTTAAAAGTAAAAGAACAATTAGAAAAATCAGCTTTTTCATACACAAATTTAGAGTATAATTTAGAAACAGGGGAAAGAGGATC
This sequence comes from uncultured Vagococcus sp., assembly GCA_963517295.1. GTDB lineage: Bacteria > Bacillota > Bacilli > Lactobacillales > Vagococcaceae > Vagococcus. The sequence goes on along the minus strand of CAUQFM010000003.1, from coordinate 17,039 downwards.
ACGCTATCAGCATCTAGAAGGCATTATTAGAAAGCTAACTGGAGCAGAAGATGTTGTGGTCGTTAATAATAATGCAGCAGCAGTCATGTTGACTTTAAGTACGCTCATTCCAGGGAAAGAAGTATTGATTTCAAGGGGAGAATTAGTTGAAATTGGTGGTTCGTTTCGAATTCCAGAAGTGATTGAGTTGAGTGGTGGAGCGATTCATGAAGTAGGAACGACGAATAAAACACACTTAAAAGATTATCAACAAGGCATCAATGAAGAGACTGGGGCTATTATGAAAGTTCATACGAGTAATTATCGTGTCATTGGTTTTACTGAAACCCCGTCTATTGAAGCGTTAGCTGAGTTGGCACATCAAAATAATTTACCGTTGATTAATGATCTGGGAAGTGGTCTGTTAATTGATATGCAACCATTTGGATTACCTTATGAACCTACGATTCAAGAGAGTTTGAAACAAGGTTGTGATGTGGTGATGTTCAGTGGCGATAAATTATTAGGTGGTCCTCAAGTCGGTGTTATTATTGGTAAAAAAGAGTTCATTGAACCTATGAAAAAAAATCAGTTACTACGTGCTTTAAGAGTGGATAAGTTAACATTAAGCGCTTTAGAAGCAACGTTATCACTTTATTTAGAACCTGAGAATGCTATCAAAGAAATTCCGACACTACAAATGATTAGTAAATCTTATGAGACGTGTTTAGAGGAAGCCAAATACTTGGAAAAAGAGTTGAAATCAGCTAATCTACCTTTAGTTATCGAAAGAATATCAGAAAAAAGTCAGGTCGGTGGTGGCTCTTATCCGGAGTATCAGTTACCAACTGAGCTTGTCGGAATTAAAAGTGAAACGTTAACTACCAGTCAATTAGCTTATCAATTAAGAACAGGTGATTATCCTGTGGTCACTCGTGTGAAAAATGATCAAGTGTGGTTTGATGTTAGAACATTAAATCAGGTAGAAATTGGTTTTATTACAAAAAAATTAGCCAAAATTTTATAATAAATATTAGTCAGGGGAGAGTTCATGGCAAAGCAATATACAAAAAAACTGATACACGATACGTTTATTAAAATGTTGAATGAACAACCCTTAAAAAGAATAACTGTAAAAGATTTAGCTTTAGCTTGTGAGATCAATCGAAACGCTTTTTATTATTATTATGCAGATATTTATGAATTACTATCTAAAATATTTAAAGATAATATTCAACTAGTGATTGATGAATTTAATCAATCCAATTCTTGGGAAGATAGTTTTCTGAAAGCAACTGATTTTGCTTTAGCTAATAAAAAAGCAATCTATCATGTGTATGATTCTATGCAAAAAGAAGAGTTAGTTCAATTCATTTTTGAAATATCTGGTAACATGATGACAGAATATGTTAAACGAGTAAATGTTCCGATTAACGCGCCAGAAAAAGATCAATATTATATTGCTTATTTTTACCAGTGTGCCTTAGCTGGAATGGTGGTTAAGTGGCTTCAAACTGGAATGAAGGAAGAACCAGAAGAAGTTATTGATCGAATTGGTTTTTTATTTGATGGTAATATAGAAATATCATTAAAAAGAGCGGTTGAAAAAATTTGAAATTTGACACTTTAACCTAGTTGCCTAAATGTATAACAATTTTAAAAGAATGTTTGGAAATCAAGCATTCTTTTTTTGTGTCTAATGAAGTAAAGTTTGTTTTTATTTATACTTAGTCTTGTAAGAGAAAAGTTTAGAAAGTAGGAATGAACAATGGAATTAAAAACATACGATCCACGTTTAACTTTAACAAATGGAAGTTACCATGCGTTAGTTAACGCTAGAAAACCAGAAGGAATTGAAGAGAAACAAGCTTTTCTAATCGGAACAGGGATTGGTTCATTAGCAGCAGGTTGCTTTTTAATAAGAGATGCACATATGGAAGGTAGTAAAATCACCTTTTTAGAACAATTAGATATAGCTGGAGGTTCATTAGATGGTGATATTCGCCAAAATGCAGGCTATGTTGCTCGTGGTGGACGTGAAATGGGACATCATTTTGAAGTTTTATGGAGCTTATTCAGTTCTTTACCATCAACAGAAGATCCTAATATGAGTGTCTTAGATCATTTTTATTATACTAATTTTGATGATCCTAATTATAGTAATTGCCGTGTCACTGAAAATCGTGGTGAAAGATATGATAATGCTAAATTTAATTTAGGTCAAGATTTAGCTAAAGAATTAGCTGGTTTTGTGATGATGAGAGATGAAGTATTAGAAAATAAAACAATTGAAGATATTTTTTCTAAAGAATTAATAGCTAGTGATTTTTGGTTGTATTGGCAAACAATGTTCGCATTTGAAAATTGGCACAGTGCTTTAGAAATGAAATTATATATGAATCGTTTCATCCATCATGTGGACGGTTTACCTGATTTATCAGCGCTACAATTCTCTAAACATGATCAATATACGTCATTTGTCTTACCAATGGTGAAATATTTAGAAGATCACGGAGCAAAATTTGAGTATGGAATTACTGTAGATAATGTCATTTTTGAAATTAATGACCAACATAAAGTAGCTAAAAAAATTGTAGCAACTAATTCAAAAGGTGAAGATGCTTCAATTAATTTAACTGAGAAAGATTTAGTATTTATCACAAATGGTTCAATCACTGAAGCCTCTGGTTATGGAGATGATAATACACCAGCACCATTTAATCGTGAATTAATGGGTTGTTGGAATTTATGGCAAAATATTGCTGAACAATCGGAAGAATTTGGGAAACCAGAAAAATTCAATTACGACTTAGAACAATCTAACTGGGAGTCTTGTACAGTAACATGTCACAATGATCGTGTTCCTAAATATATCGAAAAAATAACTAAACGTTCTCCTTATGGTGGAAAAACGGTGACTGGTGGTATTGTCACTGCTAAAGATTCATCTTGGTTACTTAGTTGGACAATTAATCGTCAAGAACAATATATTGGTCAACCTAAAGAAGATGTCATTGTATGGGTTTATGGTTTATTCTCAGACGTTGAAGGGGATTATATTAAAAAAACGATGAGAGATTGTACAGGAAAAGATATTACCAAAGAATGGTTGTATCACATTGGTGTACCAATTGGTGAAATTGATGAACTAGCTGAAACTTGTACTGCAGTACCTGTTATGATGCCATATATTACGTCTCAATTTATGCCTAGAGAACAAGGTGATCGCCCATTTGTAGTGCCAAGTAAAGCTGTTAACTTTGCTTTCTTAGGACAATTTGCAGAAACATTAGATAAACCAGGACGTGACACAGTCTTTACGATTGAGTACTCTGGACGGACTGCAATGGAAGCTGTGTATGTTTTAACTGGTGTTGAAAAAGGGGTGCCAGAAGTCTTTAATTCAAGATATGATATTCGTTATCTATTGTTTGGCGGTATGAGTTTATTAGATGGTGAAAAACCAGATATTAAAATTCCTGCATTAACTAAGCATAAATTAATGAAAAAAATGAAAAATACTGAAATAGAAGCTATGTTAGAAGAATTTGGAATTTTATAAAATAAAATGTGAGAGGCTAACCTTTGTGTTAGCCTCTTTATTAGTTATACGAATAATTTTTAATAGTCAGGGGATAAAAAGTCTGCTCTCACGACAACTGGAGCCAAACGACTTTTGCCCCACCCTGTCTAGTTTGGGTTCAAATAGCAGCTCCAGCTGCTTGGAGCTAAACGCTATTTTCACCATTCTATTTTTTATATCTTAAAAAAATATGAGTGTTGTCTAAGATGAATCACATGTAGTTATTTGGTCACTCATGAAGCTATCATTTGCTTATTAGTCTTAATAAATAAGTGTTGTTAACGCTTTATTCTAAGTGTATGATTAGGATATGAGAGTTGACATTAGGAGGAAATATACATGAAAGACAATACAAAATTAATACATGGTTATCCAGTTGTGGATACCTTTACGGGAGCAGCCTCAATTCCAAAATACCAAACATCGACATTTAATCAATCAGATGTTTTTGAAAAACAAGCCTATAGTTATACAAGATTCGGTAATCCTACTGTTTCTGCTTTAGAAGAAGGGATTGCAACATTGGAAGGTGGTAAACATGGTTTTGCTTTCTCATCAGGCATGTCAGCTATTTCGACTGTTTTAATGATGATGGATGCTGAAAATCATGTCATTGTACCAAAAGAAGTTTATGGTGGCACGTGTCAATTTGTAAAAGATATTTTACCAAGTTTTCATATTACTTCCTCGTTTGTTGACTATAGTAATATTAGTGACGTAGAACAAGCTATTTTACCTAATACAAGAGTTCTATATCTAGAAACACCTTCGAATCCTTTATTAAAAGTTTCAGATATTAAAGCGTTGGTTGCTTTAGCTAAAAAACATAATTTAGTAACCGTTATGGATAATACGTTTATGACACCTCTCTATCAAAAACCTTTAGAATTAGGTGTTGATATTGTGATTGAAAGTGCAACTAAGTTTCTAAATGGTCATAGTGATGTTTTAGCTGGTTTAGTTGTTTTGAACGATGAAAAAATGGCAGAACAATTACGTATTTATCAAAAATCTTTTGGTGCTATTCTAGGTGTTGAAGATGCTTGGCTAGTTTTAAGAGGAATGAAAACAATGGGAATTCGTATGGAAAAAAGTTGTGAAAATGCTCAAATTATTGCCGAATTTTTAGATAATCATCCAAAAGTAGAAAAAGTTTTTTATCCAGGACTTAAAGGCCATGAAGGTCACTCTATTCACTTTGAGCAAGCTAAAAATGGTGGGGCAGTTCTTTCATTTGAGCTTGGGAGTGAAGAAAATGTCCATACATTTACTCAACAGTTGAGATTGCCCATTATTGCTGTAAGTTTAGGCGGAGTAGAGTCAATCGTCTCTTATCCACGTACGATGTCCCATGCCTGTATTTCTGAAGAAGAAAGATTAAAACAAGGCGTAACACCTGGCTTACTAAGACTATCTTGTGGTATTGAAGATACCGATGATTTATTAGATGATATTAAAGAAGCGTTAAGTTATTTGTAGTTTAAAAAAATTAAAAGAACTTAAAACAGGAAACTATACTTTTCTGTTTTAAGTTCTTTATTATTATGACTAATAACAAATGTCTTTTTTTAGTAAGAAAGTGTATAATATTAAGTAAATAATTTTAAAAAATGGGGTTGTTTAAGATGATTATACTAGAAAATGTTCAGAAAAAATATGGAACAAAAGAAGCGCTGAAAAATTTAACATTAACCATACCAGAAGGGAAAATTTTTGGGTTTTTAGGTCATAATGGAGCTGGAAAATCGACAACCATTAAAAGTTTAGTTAGTATCATTACGCCAACATCTGGAGAAATTATAGTAGATGGACAGTCACTAAAAGAGCATCGATTAGAAATAAAAAAAAGAATAGGTTACGTTCCTGATACACCTAATATGTTTTTACAGCTGACAGCAATGGAGTACTGGAATTTAGTTGCAGCAGCTTTTGATTTAACCGAAGAGGAAAAAAATCAACAAATTAATTATTTGGCTGACTTATTTGATATTAGGAGACAAGTGAATAATGAAATTGATAGTTTTTCTCATGGAATGAGACAGAAAGTCATTGTGATAGGTGCTTTATTATCTAATCCAGATATCTGGATATTAGATGAACCTATGCAAGGACTAGATCCACAAGCAGCTTTTGATTTGAAAAAATTGATGAGAGAACATGCAGATAAAGGGAAAACAGTTATCTTTTCCACTCATAATTTAGATACGGCAGAACAATTATGTGATGAATTAGCAATCTTAAAGAAAGGTGAACTAATTTATAATGGTTCTGTAAGTGATTTGCTAAAAGAACATCCGGATACATCACTTGAAACAATTTATCTTGAAATGGCTGGACGAAAACAAGATGAAAAGGAGTTGACCACAGATGAGACTCTTTAAAAGGCAACTTCTTGAGTTATTTAAGGTGAATTTGATTTATGCCAATCCACAAGTATCAGCACAACTTAGAAAAAAAGGAAAACAGGGCAATGAAATATTTAAAAGTGTTGTTATCCAACAAGTTATGTTGAGTTTTGTTTTTACATTTGTTTATGGTATGAGCATGTTTATGATTGATTTTAGTCAATATCCAGGTTATTTTACATATTATTTAGGAATATTTAGTATTCTAGGTTTTTCTCAAGGGATTTTTATTGTTTATAATGTTTATTTTGATAGTAAAGATGTGGAGGATTATCTGCCCTTACCTTTTTCAGAACGGAGTGTTTTTTTAGCAAAATTTTTATCGGTGGGCTTCTTTATTATTCCGTTTATGTTACCAATATTGGCATTATTTATTTTAACTGCGATTAGAAGTTCTGTTTCTTTATTTATAATGTTGCCGTTTAGTTTGATTTTGTTCGTTTTGTTTTTTATTCTTTATTTAGAGCTTGTGACTTATTTTGTGTCATTTTTAATTCAGACAAAAATATTCCAACGCTTTAAAACAACTTTCACAACTCTGCTGATGTTTATTCCAACAGTGGGGATGTTAGTCGGAATTTTATATATGAATAGACAACAAACTAATATAGGTGAAATGAGTCAATTGAAAGATCAAAAAGTTATTACTATTTTAAAACCATTTCATCAATTAATAAATGAACCTTTCTCATTGGATGCGTTGTTAGCATTTTTAATTATTGTTGCTTTAGTTGTATTATTGGGTTTATTGATTAAGGAAAAGACATTGCCTAAAATCCGTAATCAAGTGAATACAACTAGTCAGAAAAAGAAAAAAACGACGTATAAATCTTTAAGAAGACAATTGATATCTTATCATTTTAGTTTGATAAAAAATCCAACCTTACAACTTCAAATATTATCAGGCTTATTTATTTTTCCGATTATTATTGTTTTTCCTTTTTTAGCAAATGGCACTGATTTTTTACAGACCTTAGAAACAAAATATTTTGCCCTATTCTTTGTAGTGGGAATTATTTTCGCTATGATGACACTTAGTGTTAATTCACTAGCTAGTGTGATTATTTCTTTAGATCAGGACAATTTAATGTTTATCAAGTCTTTACCAATTGCCTTTAAAGAATATATAAAATTGAAATACTATTTTGCTTTCTTCTTACAATTTATTTCAATTTTATTAATTATGTTAATTGGTGGACTGGTATTAAAAGTACCAATTATTTTAGTACTAGCGCTTATTTTCGGAGCTTTACTAGGTTGTTTAGCAGGTACTTCTCATTTTATTAGAGATGATTCGCGACATTTATCACTTAATTGGACGAATATTAACCAACTTTTTAATCGAGGTTCAGGAGCGTTTAGAATAATGGGGATTATGTTTGGCACAATGATAATTGGTGGAATTATTGTATTTATTCTTTATACCATCACAAGTACAATTAAGAATGCTTTACTCCTTAATATGATAGTATTGGGAATAACAACTCTTTTAGTTAGTTTATATCAATTAAGAATAAAAAAAGTGTTTTGGGAAAAAATGGAGGGATAGAAAAAACGATGGAAAAAGATATTTCGAATTTATTGGATACTCAAAATAAAATCATGTTAAATATTTTAGATTTAGTTTCTGAAAGTCACAGATGGTACAGTGTGAATGAAATAAGCATTGAACTTAACGTAGTAGAAAGAACTGTCCAGCGGTACATTCATACCCTAAAAGAATTGATTGATGCTTACAATGAAGAACGAAATCATCATATTACGATTAGCTATGAAAAATATAAAGGTGTTCTACTTGAAATTGATAGTGGTAGCAATTATATGGAGTTAAAAAGTTACGTACTAGAAAATGATGAAACAATGAAACTCTTTAAGCTGATTATCTTTGAAGAATTCCAATCAATTTCACGTTATTCTCAAGAAAATTTTATTAGTGAGAATGCGACTAGAAAATCATTGAAAAAAATAAAAGAATTTTTAGCGCAATATAATTTAACCTTATCCCGAAGCTCTTTTGTTATAGAAGGAGAAGAGAAACAAATTCGCTTAATTATTTATATCTGTAGTTGGATTATCTTTAAAGGTGTTGTTTGGCCTTTTGATTTTATTAGCCAAGAAAAAATTTATGTATCAGTCGATCATTTTTCAGAAGAAATGAACATTGGGTTTTCAGTCATTCATAGAAAACAGATGGCTTATATGCTAGCTGTTAATATTTTAAGATTGAGAAAAAAACATGTTATCATGATGGATCCAGAATGGAAAAATTATGCGAATTTGCCTAAATTAATCGATGGTTTGCCTGTCTTAAACACATTTATTGCTGATTATAATGTGTATATAGAATCAGAACTTTATTTTTACTTACTATCAGTCCAATTTAAGCCAAAACTCTATGAATCTCTTGATTATCGAAATAGAGTTCTTAACTATCATAAAAAAATGAATTCTAATGTTTATCAAGCGACGGAAGCTTTTATGAATCAATTTGCTAAAGATATTGTTCCGATACCAGCAGAATTGAGAGAACGTTTCTTTTTAACTAGTTTTTGTTCTCATCTATTCTGTCAGTTGTTTTCTAACGTACAGGTAGATATAGATGGTCATACAATTTTTAGAGACATGGAATCAGACTATCCTAATCTAAAAAATGAATTATCAAAGATGTTAAATAATTTATACCAAACAACACAGGAAAAATTATTTTTACAAGAAGATTTTTTACTTCAAAAATATGTTCAGTTATTTTCATCTGTTGAGCCATTGACTTACTATGAACCAAAAATCAGTATTTTTCTTGATTCTGATTTACCTTATTTTGTAAAAAATAATATTCGTGACCAAATTACTAATCGATTTAAATATGACTTTAATGTTCAGTTTGTCACTAAAGAAGAAGCAGATAATCCTGATTTAGTTCTAACTAATATACCGAATATGTTGGAAGAGGAATTACGCTTTTCACACAAGGTTCACTTATTTGACTTTCCTTTTAACCAAAGAGATTTTGTTGAAATAGAAAGAAAACTGAGAACGATTACGCAAGACAATTCTTATAAATAAAAAAGCTGATATTAATAATCAGCTTTTTTGGGTTTGTTGTCACGAATAAAAGCAATACTAGAAAACCGGTTAAAGAAAACAGTTCCTCTTTTTTTGAACCAATCTCGTAAAATAAATAGCCAAAAAATCCCCCAAACAAAAAATGTTAGCAGAAATAATCCGATTTGGAGAGCGAGTGCATAAGGATTAATCGACTGTTTACTATTAGATATCATCGTTAAATAACTCAAAAAAGACGGTGTATAAATTAAGACAAAACGATGTGTGAGATGAATAAATGGCTTTGAAGTAGGTAAAATAATTTTAATCTTAACTACCTTACCACCTACAGTTTGTCCGTTCCGAATTAAAGGTAAAATAACTATGAAAAGAAAGACACTGATGGTGTTGAAAATGAATAAATAGTTACCGTGGAAAAAGAGTCCCGATAGAAGAGAACCAATAAACCTTGCAATCATCATACTAACAAAAACTTCGATTAGTTGAGCACCATATGAAGCTAATTGATTATGGTTATATAATGTATCTTTTTGTTGAATTTGATCACGACTAGGTATTAAAAATAAAAGAATAGGTGCAATAAAAAATCCAAGCATGCCACCTAAAGTATTCATAAGTAAGTCATCTACATCAAACAAACGATATGGATGAGCGTAGTAGCCAAACAAAGCTGTTAATTGAGATACTTCAAAGAACAGAGTAACTGAAAAAGTTAGAATTAAAGCAAGATACCATTTACTGGCTTTTTTGAAGAAAAATCTTAAATAAATACCTAAAGGGAAAAGTAGTGCGATATTAAAGAAAATTTCTAAAAAAGTAAATGATTTGATTAGATTTAAATAAGTTTTGATATTTCCTGGATCAAAACCAGGAACTTGTTTGAAATTATGAATCATGTTGAATGGTGTTAGTTGAGTAAAAACGTGATCTTTAAAGGCTAGTGTGTTATTTCGATCTTTAGGAAGTGGTAAACTAACTAAGAAAAAAGCTGTTAAACAGTAATAAATAAAGCTAAAAAAAATCAAGTTGCGCCAAAAACTAAAATAACCGTGTTTTCGGTATTGGTAAATCGTCCAGGGAACTGTTCCGATAAAAGCGATAAATGCAAAAGCAAAAAATGCAGTAGATAATGGCAAAGCGTATGAGGGCATTTTATGAAATCTCCTTTTTTATTCTAGTATAAAGTAAAAAAAGAAGATAACCAATAAAAAATAGTGGCTATGGACTAACAATATTGTAAGATAATGCATTGATACATATAAAATAAAAGGCTGATTAAAATTGTCAGCCTCTATCTGTAACTATCTAAAGATTAATTAGTATAATTTCTCATATGGCTTGTACCATGTCTTTTATTTCCATTGTTATTATGACAATTTTTTTTCTGAGACGTATTATTATTTTTAATTTGTGATTCGTCATAGTAGTCACAGTTTTCATTATGATAGCCTTTATTTTGACCATCACAATAGAAATTGCCATCCCTCATTTTGTGATTTTCTCTTTGACAATAAGTGGAATCCCCCTCATTTTGACTAGATGTTTTTGTTTCTGTTTTAGTTGTTGAAGCGAGAGTAATTGTTCCAGCGATTAAAAATAGACTGATGATACTTATTAAGCTTGTAATGATAATTTTCTTTTTCACCTTATACCTCCTATTAATATTTGATATAGTAAGTATATAAAACAAATATGGCAGAATTATGTCATAAAACTAATTAGGAGATAAAAATGAAACTATTAATTATTGAAGATAATCGCTCTCTAAGAACAATGTTGTCTCGATTTTTAAGAAATGAAGGATATGAGGTAACTGAAGCTAGTTCAGGAGAGCTAGGTATAGACTTATTCTTCAAGCAAACATTTGATTTAGTGTTACTTGATATTATGTTACCAGGTATAGACGGTTTTGATGTCTGTCGAAAATTAAGAGAATTATCAATGATTCCAATTATTATGATTACAGCTAAAAGTGAAGATCATGATAAAATTTTGGGGTTAGATGTGGGTGCGGATGATTATATGGTCAAACCATTTTCACATCAAGAAGTTGCTGCAAGAATCCGTGCAATCATGCGAAGAATTGAACCACAAAAAAATAAACCAGCTAAGTATAATGGGTTAGAAGTTGATGTTGAACAGTATAAAATAAGTTTATTTGGAAAATCTGTTCATGTAACAAAAAAAGAATTTGAAGTTTTGTATCATTTTATTCAACATCCTAATCAATTATTTACACGAGATCATTTGTTAGACAGTGTTTGGGGAATGGACTATTATGGCGATTTTAGAACAGTAGACAGTCATATTAAACGATTAAGAGAAAAATTAAAAACGGAGGAAAACCTAAATTGGCAAATTAAAACAGTTTGGGGAAAGGGATATTTATTTGAGGTAACTGATTGATGATTTCAAAAAGAATCACCTCACGATTAATTAGAAATTATACTATTTTATTGGTTTTGTTTTCTACGGTCCTTCTGGGGATTTTTTTTAGTTTGCTAAATCGACAAGTAGCAACTGTTCACCAAGAACAGCTAAAAGAACAAGGAAATATTATTGCAAAAAATATCATGAATGAAGATTTAGTTGTTAAAGAAGAAAAAAACGAAAACAGTCGTCACAGCAGAATGATGAGACAAGAGAACCATATGGCAACGAATAATTCTTATCTACAACTGATTAGTAAGCTATCGACTGATGATATTTTTATTGTTGATGAAATGGGAAAGTCGTTAATTAGTGGACATATGATGGATGAAGAACCTCAAGAACTTAGTCAAAGTGGACAGGAAATTTTAGAAGAGATAACGAGAACAAATCAATCTACTTTTTTTGAAACTGGAAAATTAGTTAACCGAGGACAGATGGGCTATGGAGTTCCTTTAATTTCTGAAAATGGAAATATTTATGGCAGTGTTATTGTCTTATCAACAAAAACGATTACTGTGACACAATCTATAAAGGATTATAGATTGTTAATTTGGAGTATTTTACTTGCTTTACTATTGGTTGTTTTTATTTCTATATGGTTAGCAAAAAGTTTTGTAAAACCAATTCATGAGATGGCTGATTTTACAGAAGAGCTAATTCAAATGAATTATCAAAATGAATTAGATATTAATACAAAAGATGAGTTAGCCGAATTAGGGAATAAATTATCCATTTTAGCTAATCGACTTGAAGTAGCAAAAAATAATCAAAATAATAAAGAACAAAGTCAAAAATTATTTTTATCTCAAATTTCTCATGAATTAAGAACGCCAGTTATGGTAATCAAAAATTCTTTAGAAGCTCTAAAGGGAAATTTTTTAGATGAGACTGAGAGAAAAAATTACATCGAACAACTTCTCGAAGAAACTGAGCAGCTCAATTTGTTAGTTAATGATTTACTTGAACTTAGCCGCTTACAGTCAACGGAGTTCTCAATAAAAAAAGAAGAACTGCATTTGAATGATGTACTAACTGATAGTGTCCGTTCACTAAGACAACGTGCTATTGATGAAGGAAATAAAATTAATATTAATAGTCAATTGAAAAGCTCAGATACCTATCAAGGCGATTATCAAAGGTTACTCCAATTAATGAAAATTTTGCTAGATAATGCCTTGAAATATAGCCCAGTTGATGAAATAGTAGTTTGTTCATTAAATCGAACAAGTGAAGGTTATGAACTTGAAATTACAAATAAATCTAGGGAAAAAATGACTGAAACTGAAAGTGACACTTTTTTTGAGGCGTTTAATCGGGGTAGAATAAAGAAAGAAAACGGACATGGATTAGGACTGACTATAGCCAAACAAATAGTAACAAGACATCAAGGGGGTATTCAATTTAATGTAGTAAATTCGAACGAGGTCCAAGTAAAAGTCAACTTGCCTCAAATAAATAGTTAGGAAAAAGATTAATAAAAGGAAAAGAATAGCTCAAACTCTTTAATTTGTAAGTTATTTGCAGTATACTTGTAAACTGATACATTAGAATTTAAAATAGCTAGTTATTCTAATTTAAAATAACTAGACAGATGGAGGATTATAATAATGTGTGGATTTGTAGGATACATTAATCACCCAAACACAGTGGCTGAAACACTAAAAAAAATGACTGACAGAATAGTCCATAGAGGTCCTGATGATGAAGGATACTATCAAGATGATTTCATCTCTATGGGATTTAGAAGACTATCAATTATTGATTTAAATCATGGTGCACAACCAATGAGCAATCAAGATGATACAAAAGTATTAACTTTTAATGGGGAAATTTATAATTATTTAGAACTTAGAGAAGAATTAATCGCTTTGGGTTATAAATTTAAAACAGATGTAGATTCTGAAGTGTTAATTCATGGTTACGATGCATGGGGCGAAGCTCTTTTAGATCGTATTCGTGGAATGTATGCCTTTGTCATTTTTGATAAAAAAAATCAAGAAGTTTTTGGCGCTCGTGATCATTTTGGAATTAAGCCACTTTATTACTATAAAGATGGTGAAAGTTTTATGTGGGGATCAGAAATTAAAAGTTTCTTAGATCACCCAGGATTTATCAAAGAATTGAATGAAGAGTTACTACCCATTCATTTAAGTTTTGAATTTATTCCAAGTGACGAAACAATGTTTAAAAATGTGTATAAATTAAATCCAGGTCACTACTTTAAATTTAAAAATAATAAATTAGACATTCAAGAATATTATCACTTTAAATTCGAAGAAGATAAAACATTAGATATGGAAACAGCTAAGCAACAAATTATTGAAACGGTTCAAGAATCAGTTAAGAAACATATGATAGCTGATGTTGAAGTTGGAAGTTTCTTATCAAGTGGTATTGATTCAAGTTATATATTAAATGAAGCGTCTAGAGATCGTGACATTACATCCTTTTCATTAGGTTTTGATGACGAAAGAATTAGTGAACTTCCTTGGGCTGAACAATTTGCTGAAGAGATTAAACAGAAGAATGTGCCAATCATGGTTAATGATGAAGAGTTCTTTAATATCATTCCGACAACGATGTATCATATGGATGAACCTCTCTCTAACCCTTCAGCTTTATTGCTTTATTTCTTATCAAAGGAAACAAGCAAGCATGTAAAAGTAGCTTTATCAGGTGAAGGAGCAGATGAATTCTTTGGTGGTTATAATACCTATCTAGAAGCTAATACCTTTGAAAAATATGAAAAATATACGACATTGCCTATGAGAAAATTATTTGCTCAAACAGCAAAACGGATGCCTCATTTTCATGGTAAACGATTTTTAGTTAGAGGATCTCAAGATATCAGTGAAAGATATTACCGAGTTAATTACGTTTTTAATCAATCTGAACGTGATGAATTATTAAGAGATAATAAGTATAATAAATCATCATCTAATTTTGTGAAAAAATTATTCGCTGAGGCAAAAGGGCAAGATTCGATTACTCAAATGCAACATTTTGACATTCACGCTTGGCTTGCATACGATATCTTACACAAAGCAGATCGTATGAGCATGGCGAATTCATTAGAAGTTAGAACGCCTCTAGTTGATAAAGAAGTAGCAGAAATTGCTAAAAGAATACCTTCAAATCTACGTGTGAAAGATGGTGTGACAAAAGTTGCTTGGCGTCAAGCTTCAGAAAGTCAATTACCAGAAAGAATTGTCAATAGAGAGAAAATGGGCTTTTTATCACCTCTTGCAACTTGGGTGAAGGAAGACAAGTATCAAGAAATGATCAAAGAAACATTTAATTCAGATATTGCCAAACAATTTTTCAATGTAGATTACTTAAATAGATTAATGGAAGAACAAAAGCAAGGAATGCCTCATATCCAAAAAATATTTACAATTTACACTTTTATTATATGGTATCAAGTATTCTTCATCGAAAACTAAATGAAATAATTAAAAAATAGGGAAGTTACGAAAAAATAATTGCTAAAAAATATTTCGGTTTTATGTTCCATGATGACCTTAAAATCATTTAAGCAGTATGTCTATCGTATCGGGAGGTAATAAGGAATGGATAATTTTTTCACGATAATTGGTGGAATGGGAACAATTGCAACAGAATTATACATTAAACAAATTAACCAGAAAACACCAGCGACAAATGATCAAGAGTATTTAAATTATGTATTGGTTAACTACTCAACTATACCTGATAGAAGCTCTTATCTGATGAATAAAGGAAAAAATAAAAATCCATTACCTTATTTATTAAACGTTATTAAGCAACAGGCTACTCTGAAACCGAATTTTTTTGTCTTAACGTGTAATACGGCTCATTATTTTTATGAAGAACTGCAACAAGCAAGTACAATACCTTTTCTTCATATGCCTCGTTTAGCGGTGGAGGAAGTGAGTAAAAACTATCCTAAAGGAACTCGTGTAGGTTTGATTGGTACAGAGGGAACAATTAAAAATAAAATTTACGATCCATTTATTTTGGATGCTGGCTTTGATTTAGTTTATCCAACTTTGGAAATTCAACAATTAGTAAGTACATTGATTTTTGATAAAATCAAACAAAAAAATGAGCTTGATACAGTAATATATAATCAAATTTTAGAAAAAATGTTTGATTTAAACTGTGATGTGCTAATTTTAGGTTGTACAGAACTTTCTTTAATGGAAGATGCTGCTAACTATCAAAATAAACATGTGATAGATCCACAGAATGTCCTTGCTGAGGAAAGTGTCAGATTAGCATTGAGTTATCGTGAGTAAAAATAGGTTGAAATGAAATCTTAGATTGATTTCATTTCAACTTATTTTTTTTGAATAAATTAATTAAAGAGCGTATAATGAAAATATCCTAATAAATGAGGTGATATATTTATGTGTACGAGTATTATTTATCAAAATAAAATGAACCAAGCATTTTTAGCGAGAACAATGGATTTCTCATATCCTTTAGATGGAAAACCTGTTTTTATTCCTTCAAATTATCAGTTTTTTAAAGAAAATCCAAGGAAAACATTTAAAAGTAAGTATGCTTTTGTTGGTTCTGGAGATTTACATGGTGAATATGTTTTAGCAGATGGCGTAAATGAAAAGGGATTAGCAGCAGCTTCTCTTTATTTTTCAGCAGATGCCGTTTATATTGATGAAAAAAATAGTGATCAAGTAGCTGTGGCTCCTCATGATGTTGTCACTTGGTTATTAAGCACGTTTAAAACAATTGAAGAAGTTAAAGCAGGTATTGGGCAACTTAATATTGTAAATGAAAAAAATAGTCTACTTAAAAAAGTGGTGCCTTTGCATTGGATTGTAGCGGATCAATCAGGAAAAAGTATTGTGATTGAATCGGTTGTTTCAGGTATTAAGGTT
Source organism: uncultured Vagococcus sp. (assembly GCA_963517295.1). Classification (GTDB taxonomy): domain Bacteria; phylum Bacillota; class Bacilli; order Lactobacillales; family Vagococcaceae; genus Vagococcus. The sequence goes on along the minus strand of CAUQFM010000003.1, from coordinate 696 downwards.
TATGATAATCCAGTTAATGTAATGACGAACAGTCCAAGTTTTGATTGGCATTTAACTAACTTAAATCAGTATGCTAATCTTTCTAATGCCAGTCTGGAACCTGTAAAATATGGACAGTTTACAGCTTGTGGTAATGGTGCTGGAAGTGGTGCATTAGGCTTACCAGGAGATTTCACCTCAATCTCTAGATTTGCTCGAATCGCTTTTATGAATCAATATACAGAAAAAGCAGAAACAACAGAAGCCAGTTTGAATGTCATCATGCGAATGCTGGCTAGTGTCTATATTCCAAAAGGAGTAAAGAAAAAAAGTGACGGCAGAGATGATTATACTCAATTTATTAGCATGATGGACTTAAATCAGCTTACTTATTACATTAATTACTATGAAAATAATCAACTTTTTAAAATTTCTTTAGCTGAACAAATTAAGAAACAAACAATGCCTAAAATTTTTGAATGCTCAAAAGAAGTGACTATCCAAGAGTTAAATTAAAAAGGAAAGAGGTTGTGACAGAAGTGTTCAGCTTCAAGAAATAAAAAGGAAATCACGAAAATTGCTTTTCAAATTTTTGTAATTTTCGGCTTATTTTTCGAAGAAGCTACTTCTGTGACACCGTTTAGTTTGTAAAAAAGGAATAATTTTTAATAGTCAGGGGATAAAAAGTCTGCTCTCACGACAACTGGAAGTAAAACG
>CAUQFM010000002.1:0-69474 GCA_963517295.1 uncultured Vagococcus sp. | reverse complement strand
AGCAACTGGAGGAACTTATAAATAAATCCATGATCTTGGGATTTTTAATAAGTTGTGAAGTTGTCGTAAGAGTTGCCTTTAGCCCCCCGACTAAATAAAGGGTGGTGAAAAAGCGTTTAACTCCAAGTAACTGGAAGGATGACTTAATTGTCACCCTTCTTTTTTTATTCATGTTATAATAAAGAAAATTTTAAGTGGTAAGTGAAAGAGGAGAAAACTGATGAAAACAAAAGATAAAGTTTTAGCTTTTTTAGAGAAAAATAAAGGAACTTACATTTCTGGAACAAAAATTGCAGAAGCAATTGACGTTTCAAGAAATTCAGTTTGGAAAGCTATTAAACAATTAGAATTAGAGGGCTTTGAGATTGATGCAATAACCAACAAGGGCTACTGCTTATCTGAGAATAGTGATCAACTTTCAGCTATTGGTATCATTGAAAACATATCTAATCCTGAGTTGAACAATCAAATTATTTTTTATGATGTGATTGATTCAACAAATAAAAAGGCAAAAGAGTTAGCAGCAGAAGGAGCAGTGCATGGCACATTAGTTGTAGCCAATGAGCAAACAGATGGTAGAGGTCGATATGGTCGTTCTTTTGAATCACCCAAGAATACAGGGATTTATATGAGTTTAATCATAAGACCTCAAGAACTAACATACAATGATCCGACCATTGTTACAGCATATGCTGCTGTTGTTGTTTCTAATGTTATTGAAGAGTTAACTGGAAAAAAAATAGGTATTAAATGGGTCAATGATTTATTTTATAATGAAAAAAAAGTATGTGGTATTTTAACAGAAGCAGTCACAGATTTTGAAAGTGGTCAAATTGAATGGATCGTTTTGGGAATAGGTTTAAATATTTCAACGAGCGACATTGTTTTTTCAGAAGAAGTGAAACAAAAAGCAGGCTCTATTTTTAAAGAAAATGAAATATCGGTTAATCGTAATAAATTAGTAGCTACTTTGTTAGAAGAATTACTGACAGTTCATAAAAAGTTATCAGTTACTGATTTAATGACTGAGTACAAGGTAAAATCGATTGTCTTAAATAAAAATGTTATGATTCAACAAGGTCAAGAAAGTTATAGGGTAAAAGTAATCGATATTGATGATCAAGGACAATTAATAATAGAAACTGAATCTGGAAAGAAAAAAAGTTTTAGTTCAGGTGAAATAAGAATTGTATTTAATTAATTGTCACCTTTTTTAAAATTCAAGTTGACAATGTACTGTTTTCTTTTTATAATAATAAAAAGAGAGGGGCAATCAATTTATATGAACACTTTTAAAACGGTACAAATTAGTCGAATTGGACTATTCACAGCATTAACAATTGTCATGTCTCAAATCAGTATTCCTATGCCATATGGCGTACCAATGACTATGCAGACGTTTATCATTCCTTTAGTGGCATTATTATTAGGAAAAAAAGAAGGAACATTAGTCGCTATTATCTATATTATTTTAGGAATGATGGGCTTACCTGTATTTGCAGGATTTACAGGAGGTTTAGGCATTGTTTTAGGACCCACAGGTGGTTTTATATTGTCTTTTCCTTTATTAGCCTTTTGTGCAGGTATTGCTTCACAAAAAAATAATAAATTTAGTGTTTTTATATGGCTATTAACAGGTTCCGTACTTAATTTTTTTGTAGGAATGCTATATTTTTCGTTAATGACATCTAATTCTTTATGGATTGCATTCACGGCATGTGTTCTGCCTTTTATTCCAACAACATTAATAAAAATTGGTTTTATCATGTTAGTGGGAAAAAAATTACAAAATTTAATGTTAAAAAGACTACCAAATTAAAAAAACAACACAAAATTTAAAAAGATTTTGTGTTGTTTTTTTGATTTTAATTATTGATTAAAAACTTTTTTTAAGACCTTTCTAGCACCAAGATCTTGAGTTTCCCGGTAATTATCTTTATGAATAGTCGTCATTTTTCTAAGTTGATCCTCAGAAAGAGTCATAGCTTCAATCAAAACATACCATTCGACATTTTCAGTTAAGGGTGGTGTTGTTAAAGAGCCTAAATAGTGATAATAATCTAAATTTTTAGGAACTAAATCTAAAAGGTTAATATGATTATCGAAATCAGATTCATCTAAATGATTTAAGATATTATCGATGGTTGGATTTTTTGTTCCAATTTCAAAATGAATGGCAATAACGGCTATTTTACCACTTTCAGATTGATGAACTAAGTGGAGTTCTAAAGGGAAATCTTTTCCATCAATTGTATGCTCTCCCTTAGCATGAAAATGAAATTGCTGGAACTCAAAATTACGATTGTTGATAGACGCTACACCATTTAAGTAACCTTGGACGCAATAACCTGTATTTACTATGGCATTCATTTTTTTTCTGTAGCGTAAAATGATATCACCGTCATCATTCATAGGTTGAGTATCATTGTTGACAATATCTATTGGAGATTGGTACTGATGAGATGGGCAAACCCATTCTTCTTTTTTTTCATAATTCCAATCAACAGCATTAAATTTTATTTTTTTCATACGTTTGAACTCCTTAATAAATAATAAGTTGTGCCAATTTTACCTAAAAAAAATGAATTGTACAAATATAAAGTGTTAAATCAACTGAAAAAAAGTGCTTGACTTTTACTTTCAATTACGGTAAATTATTAATCAATACAGAAACACATTCCATTGAAGAGGAAAGTATAAATAATAAGTAGCGTAGAGAGATCTTGATTGGTGAAAAAGATCGTACAAATTATTTAGAAAATGGCCTTGGAGGAAAATCGTCGATAAGTAGGCGGTTGACGGGTTGCTCGCCGATATCAAGAGCACTAATAACTCTAGTATGAACTAGGGCGTTAGTTTGAGGGAAACGTAAAGTTTCTAAAAAAAGGTGGTACCGCGATTATTCGTCCTTTTATTAGCATTATGCTAGTAAAAGGGCTTTTTTTATACCTAAAAAGCATTGATTAAGTAAGTAAACTATATAATTCATTTAAAGAGAGCTTCGGTTGGTGAAAAGAAGTAATGAGGAATTAGTTGAAAATGGCTTAAGAGCATTTTATCCGAGTCATAAGTGATAAGGGTAAGACGGTAGCGTCCGTTATCGCGCTAGAGTATGATAGTACTTGAAGAGTAGTTATATGTGAGTGTAACTAAAAATGAGGTGGTAACGCGTTAAAAACGTCCTCAAAAGCATTGCTTAGGCAGTGTTTTTGAGGGCGTTTTTTATTTATATAAAAGGAGTGGGAAAATGATTAGATTAGAAAATATTGACGTGACCTTTAAGCAAGACAAAAAAGAAATACAAGCAGTTAGAGAGGTTTCTCTAAGTGTAGATAAAGGAGAAATATATGGCATTGTAGGTTATTCAGGTGCTGGGAAAAGCACTTTAGTAAGAGTGATTAATTTACTACAGCGTCCAACTCGTGGTGAAGTTAAAGTCCGAGGAATCTCTCTGACTGAACTAAGTAGTAAAGAATTACGAGAGGAAAGAAAAAAAATTGGGATGATTTTTCAACATTTTAATTTAATGAATCAGCGAACCGTTTATGACAATATAGATTTTTCATTAAAATATTCAAAATTATCAAAACTTGATCGCCAAAATAAAGTTTTAGATTTACTGAAATTAGTTGGTTTAGAGGATAAGGTAGAATCTTATCCTAATCAATTATCAGGAGGACAAAAGCAACGTGTCGCAATTGCTAGAGCTTTAGTGAATGATCCTGAAATTTTATTATGTGATGAAGCAACGAGTGCGCTAGATCCCAAAACAACTAGTCAAATTTTAGATTTATTACAAGAGCTCAATAAAAAATTAAATCTAACAATTGTTTTAATTACTCATGAAATGCAAGTCGTTAAAAATATTTGTCATAGAGTTGCGGTCATGGAAAATGGAAAAGTAATCGAAGAGAAAACGACAATTAATCTATTTAGCAATCCAGAAAAAAAGTTAACGCAAGATTTTATTAAAACAGCAACTCATGTGGATCAGGCTTTAGAAACAATTCTAACTCATCCAGTTTTATCTAGTTTAGCACTAGATGAAGAATTAGTAGAATTTTCTTATGTGGGCAATCAAACAGCGGAACCATTAATTGCTGATTTATACAGTAAGTTCCAAGTTAAAACAAATATTCTCTATGGCAATATTGAAATCATTCAAGAAACACCAATCGGTCACTTAATTGTAAATTTAAAAGGAAATAGTACGCAAAGAAATAAAGCTTTGAGTTATCTAGAAAAGAAGGAAGTTAAAGTTAAGGCAATCAAACAAACTAAGGAAAAACAAATTATTTCTTTAGTAGAAGGAGGATTTTAATGAAAGCGAGCATTCAAAACTTACTACCTAACGCCTCAAAAATACCGAATGAATTTTTAGAAGCAACGATTCAAACGGTTTATATGGTTTTTTGGACAACCTTAATTGCTGGTATTTTAGGAATACTACTTGGTTTATTATTAATCATCATCGGTCCAAATGGTTTTCTTAAAAATAATTGGCTCTATAATATATTAGATAAAATAATCAATACAGTGAGGTCAATTCCTTTTATCATTTTACTCACTTTACTGGGTGTTGTGACACGTTTCATCGTAGGAACAACCATTGGGGAAACCGCCGCCTTAGTACCACTAATCATTGGGGTAGTTCCTTTCTATGCTCGCCAAATCGAGAACACTCTTTTAGAAGTTGATCCAGGGGTCATTGAAGCGGCTGAATCTATGGGAACTTCACCAACTGGTATTTTATTTAGAGTTTATTTAATCGAAGGCTTACCAGGTATTGTTCGAGTGTCTGCTGTAACCGTCATTAATGTGATTGGGTTTACAGCGATGGCGGGTGCAGTTGGAGCAGGTGGTTTAGGTAATCTAGCTGTAACAAGGGGATATAATAGATTTCAAACAGACATTACGGTAGTTTCGACATTATTAATTCTAGTTTTAGTTTTTACAAGTCAATGGGCAAGCAATAAAATAATAAAAAAAATTAGTCATTAAAAAGGGGTAAATACCATGAAAAAAATATTAAAAGCAAGTTTAATCTTATTAGCTATTACAGGATTCGCAGCAGGATGTACCAAAGGAGATACTAAAGAAAGTAAAGAAGAGCAAAAAACTGTTAAATTAGGCGTGATTGGTGCGGATACAGATATTTGGGACGATGTACAAAGTCGCTTAAAGAAGGATGGAATCAAGTTAGAGTATGTTAAATTTAGTGATTACAATCAACCTAATGGGGCTTTGGCAGATGGATCAATTGATTTAAATTCATTTCAGCATCAATTTTTCTTAGATAATTACAATAAAGAACATAAGACTGATTTAGTATCCATAGGAAATACGGTGAATGCTCCGATGGGGATTTACTCTGAAAAAATTAAAGATCTTAAAGAACTCAAAGAGGGATCCGAAATATCTATACCAAATGACGTAACAAATGGTGGACGAGCATTATTATTACTACAGACAGGAGATTTAATAAAAGTTGATCCAAGTAAAGGTCAAGCACCAACTGTTTCAGATATCACAGAAAATAAAAAGAAATTAAAAATTACAGAATTAGATGCTGCACAAACAGCAAGAGCGCTACAAGATGTTGAGTTATCGGTTATAAATAGTGGTGTAGCTGTGGATTCAGGGCTTAATCCTCATAAAGATGCAATTTTTGAAGAACCTGTTGATGAAAAATCAAAGCCTTATGTGAATATTATTGTTGCTAGAAAAGAAGATGAAAATAATAAAGTGTATCAAAAGATTGTAGATGCTTATCAGACAGAAGAAACAAAAAAAGTTATTAAAAAAACGTCAAAAGAAACTAGTTTTCCAGCATGGGAAACATTTGGTAGAAAGTAATAATTATATAGACCAATTCAAAAAAAATGAGTGAAATTTCAGATAAATGTTACAAAAATGTTACAAAACATGTTAGGATGTATGTATAAACAGAATGTTTCATACAGAAGAAAGGGTGAGTGAAAATGAAAAAATTTAGATTAGCTGTTGTTGCGTTGTATCTTTTGTCTTTTGTTTCTCCTGTTGTGTCTCTAGCTGCTACAGCTCCTAAGAAAGTTAATAATGTAACAAAAAAAGAAGTGAAAACATCACTTGTGGTCAAGAATAGCCAAGTTATTGTAGGAGATAAGTGGTCCACAGATTTAAATTTTGTTTCAGCAACGGATGATGCGGGTAAAAATATGGCATGGAAAGATATTAGTAAAAATGTGGCGATTAAAGGATCTGTCGACACAACTAAAGTAGGAACCTACCCAGTAACTTATACTTGGAATAAGATTCCTAAAACAGCCTCAATTGAAGTGATAGAAAAGCCAAAACCTAAAATCGCTTTAAAAGAAATTAAGGCTAAAAACGTGACAATTACACAAGGTCAAAATTTTGATGTATCACAATCATTTGACTCAGCTATAACGACAGATGGTAAGGTTCTTGGTTATAATGATGTCTTGAATTTAGTAAAAGTCGAAAATTTAGTTAATACTAATCAACCTGGAACTTACAATGTAACTTTTACAAGTGGCACCTTAAAAGCAGTTTCTACAGTGACAGTCGTTACTAAAAAAGTTGAGCCGACTGAATTGAAAGTTATGAATAGTACCTTGAAGGTTGGTGATAAATGGTCACCAGATATGAATTTCCAAGGTGTGTTTATGTCAGATAGTACGATTCTAAATTGGAACCAAGTAGTTAAAGATTTAGTCGTTAGTGGTGGAGTTGATACAACAAAAGCAGGTAACTATGACGTTACTTATCAGTATGGTAATTTGAAACAAACAATCACAGTGACAGTTGAAACCAAAGAAATTATTACTGTTCAAGAAATAAAAGTCAAAGATAGTACCTTAGATGCGAATGCTAAATGGGAAGCCAAAGATAATTTTGACTATGTTCTACTTTCAAATGGTCAAAAGCAAACCTGGGCTGAAATTGGGAAAGATGTTGTTGTTAAGGGTGCTGTTGATACAACTAAACCTAATACTTATAAAGTGACTTATAGCTATGGTGGTAAAGAAGCAACAGCAGCAATTAATGTGAAAGCTCAAGAAGTCGTGAAAGTTCAAGAAGTTATCGTAAAAGATAGTACACTAGAATTAAATGCTAAGTGGCAAGCCAAAGACAATTTCAATTATGTTTTGATGTCAGATGGCACAAAACGTGACTTTAAAGCAGTTGAGAAAGACTTAAAAATTAAAGGTGATGTTAATACGAAAAAAGCTGGTACCTATAAAGTTGTTTATACTTATGAAGATAAATCAGCCACAGCAACAATCAATATTAAAGCTCAAGAAGCGATTAAGACCCAAGAGGTTTCTGTTAAAGATACTAATTTACCAAGAGGGACTAAATGGGAAGCCAAAGATAACTTTAATCACGTATTAATGTCAGATGGAACAAAACGATTATGGAAAGATGTTTCAAAAGATATTAAAGTGACAGGAAAAGTGGATAATCAAAAGGCTGGAACTTACAAAATAACTTATAAATATGAAGATAAAGAAGCAGTAGCTAAAGTGACAGTTAAAGACATGGAAGTTATTAAAGTTCAAAGTATTTCATTAAAAAATACAAGCCTTGATTATGGTAGTAAATGGGAAGCCAAAGATAACTTTGTTAGTGCCAGATTATCAAATGGTATAGATCAAACTTGGAAAGATGTTTCAAAAGATATCAAAGTAAAAGGCACTGTTGATACAACTAAACCTGGTGATTATAAAGTTGTCTATACTTTAGGTGATAAATCTGAAACAGCAACGATTACAGTGAAACAAAAAACTAAGGCTGTTGTTAAACCTACAACAAAAACAACGAAGAAAACATATCCTGTCACTCAAAAGAAAACACTCCCTCAAACAGGAACGAAGGAAAACATGAAACTCTTCGTGGGTGGGATTTCTCTAGTCATAGGAATAGGCGTTGTTCTTATACTGAAATTAAGAAAAGAAGAACTGTAAAAAATATAGAAAAAAGCTGAACCAGAACTGTTTAAAAGTTCTGGTTCAGCTTTTTTTCTATACTTGATATGGATTATTAAAGAACGTCTGCCTCTCCAATAACCTCAGAGTGAGTGACTGTGCTTGTTTTGTTTAGTGTCATTAGAGGTGCTTTATCAACGTTTGTTAAAGCAACAATAATGTCAGTTTTCTTACCTGCACTTACAACAGCATCTAAATCCATTGTGGCAATAAGAGTGTTCATTGTAACGTTATCACCTTCAGAAACTTTTACATCAAAAGGTTCACCAGCTAGTTCAACTGTATCTAATCCCATATGAACTAATACTTCGATACCTAATGTAGATGTAATTCCAACAGCATGTTTTGTATTAAAAATATTAGTTACTTTACCTTCAACAGGTGAGTATACATGAGTATCAGTTGGTTTAATAGCAAATCCGTCACCCATCATTTTTTGTGAGAATACTGGATCTGGTACTTCTGAAATTGAGATACAAGTACCATTTACTGGTGCGTAAAAAATTTCAGTTCCAACTTCAGCAACTTCTGAGTTAATAGTTGGTTCTTCATCTACAATGCTCGGTGCATCGATGACACCACCGACAGGATCTAATTTGTTTAAAATACCATGTTGTCTAAAGAAAATAGTCAGTACAAATGGGACAACGATAACGATTAACATACCAATAGCGAAGTTCAATTGAGAACCAGCTTGAATTGAGATGATACCAGGTAAACCGCCAATACCAACGCCCATTGCTTTAACGTTCATAACTGTGATGTAACAACCAGCAATTCCAGAACCAATCATGGCAGCAACGAATGGGTATAAGTATTTTAAGTTAATCCCAAACATAGCAGGTTCTGTTACACCTAAGTAGGCTGAGATAGTTGATGGAATAGAAACTTGCTCTTCTTTTTGATTTCCTCTATGTAAGTAAATGACTGCTAATACGGCAGAACCTTGAGCAATATTAGATAAAGCTACCATTGGCCAAAGTGTTGTATAACCAAGATCGGCAACCATTTGTAAATCAATTGTTAACATCAAGTGATGTAAACCGGTGATAACAAGTGGTGCATAGAATGTTCCGTAAATGATACCAAATAACCAAGAGAAGTTTGAGTCAATTGCCATAGAAACGACATTAGTAATTTGACTACCAATTGCCCAACCAATAGGTCCTAAGATAACATGTGCGGCTAAAACAGTTGGTACTAATGAAAGAAAAGGAACAAAAATCATTGAGATTGATTGTGGTATGTATTTTCTAAAGAAAATTTCTAGATAAGCTAACATGAATCCTGCTAACATGGCTGGAATAACTTGTGCTTGATAGCCAATCATTTGAACTTGTGCAAAACCAAAATCCCAAACGGGAATATCAGCTGCAGCAGTTGAGGCAACTCCATAAGCGTTTAGTAATTGTGGGGAAACTAAGGTAATCCCTAGAACAATTCCTAAAATTTGAGTGGTTCCCATTTTTTTAGCGATACTCCATGTGATCCCAACAGGTAGGAAATGGAAGATAGCTTCACCGATTAACCATAAGAAACCATGAACTCCAGCCCAAAATTGAGAGTGTTCAATAATCGTTTGACCACCGAAAGCATTAATTGGAACGCCATCCATTAAATTTCTAAAACCAAGAATCAAACCACCAATAATAATTGCAGGAATAATAGGGGCAAAGACTTCTGCTAAGACAGAGACTGCACGTTGAACCATGTTTAAGTTTTGTTTGGCTGCCTCTTTCCCAGCATCTTTTGAAACACCTGAAATTCCAGAAACGGCTGAAAAATCATTAAAGAATACAGGAACATCATTTCCGATAATAACTTGAAATTGTCCAGCATTGGTGAACATTCCCTTTACAACTGGAATATCATCAATTTTGTCTTGATCCGCTTTACTAGGATCGTTTAAAACAAAACGCATACGAGTGGCACAATGACTAACTGCAGCAATATTTTCTTTACCACCAATAAATTTAAGTAAATCTTGAGCTTCTTTTTGATACTTTCCCATGTTTGTCACTCCCTTTTTTATTAACTTGTCTATCCAAGTTGTTTTTACAAATTAATCATAACGAGTTTGTTCATTTTTTGCAAGCGTTTTTATGTAAAAATATTTTTTTTAATGGATAAAGCTTTATTTTATAAGCTTTCATAAAAGGTGTTATTTTAAAATTATACTTTTAAATTGATAAATATGATTATCTTTGCTATTATAAAATAATAAATGTATATACAAGTATAAGGGGTGTATTTATGAATATGTTAAAAATTTATGAGCAAAAGCCAAGTGTTAATCGTGATGAGAGTGAAAATATAGTTTTATTAGAACAATTGAAAAATGAAGAAGAGCTATTAAAGATAAAACAAGTCATTAAAGAAGAAAGTATAAATGGAGGTCTCTTTTTCAATCATTCTTTAAATATACCGCAACTAAAAGAAACGCTTTATAGATTAACGGAAGATTTAAATATACCAGTTATTAACTACGATGAATCAAAAGATATGATTCAAGAAATAGAAGCTAAAAAAGATAAGTATCCTTTTGAGTTAACCTATTTTGATTATCCTAAAGGAAAACAAGAATACTCAATCGAATCTCTATTAACAGTTGGAAATGGTTACTTAGGATTAAGAGGAACAAGTCCTGAGATGTCTATATCAGATAGTAATTATCCAGCGACTTACATGGCAAGTGTTTATAATACTGCTGAATCAATAGTAGATGGTGCAACAATTGAAAATGAAGATTTTGTTAATTTACCTAACGCTCAAAAAATGTATCTAATTATTGATGGTGAAATCATCACTATCGAAGATAACCAACTAGAATTGATTGAGCGTACTTTGGATTTGAAAACGGGTGAATTGACAATCAGAACTGAAATTCTTTTAAAAAATGGAGCTATTCTTTCTATTAAAGTCAAAAAAATGGCAAGTATGGCACGAAGAAATCACTATGGTATAAAGTATGCGTTTAAATTAAATAAAGAACATAAAGACATCCAATTTATATCAGAGTTAGATGGTGATGTATACAACTATAATGTTGAACGTTATCGTAAATTAACTAATAAACATTTAACTGTTTTAAATAAAGAGGTAAATGGTGTTATGGCTAGTTTATTGGTTAAAACAAACCAGTCGAATATTGAAATCTATCAAGAAAGTCAATTGGCAAGTCAGACTATTGATTTAGAAAATCTAGAAAATAATTTATTAGATAAAAAAATTCAGCAAAAAGTAACTATGAACGTAGAAGAAAATCAGTGGTATGAAGTTGAAAAAAATGTATATATTAATAAAGAACAAGTAATTGATACAAATTCAATTGTCTTTTTAACCTATGATGATTTATTGACTGAATCAAAAAAAGAATGGGTAAAACTATGGGATGAAGCATCGATTAAGGTAACAGGTGATTTAATGTCACAAAAAATGTTAAATATACATACTTATCATATGTTGAGTTCAGCTTCTCCAAACGGAAATAAAGAGTTGGATGCCTCAATTACAGCTAGAGGATTACATGGGGAAGCTTACCGTGGTCATATTTTTTGGGATGAATTATTTATGTTACCATTTTATATCATTCATTTTCCAGAAACAGCAAAACAATTGTTGATGTATCGTTATGATCGTTTAGAGATGGCGAAACAATTAGCAAAAGAAGAGGGACATTTAGGGGCAATGTATCCATGGCAATCAGGATTAGATGGAAGAGAACAGTCACAAAAATTACATCTTAATCCATTGAGTGGAGAATGGAAAGAAGACCATAGCCGCAGACAACGTCATGTTTCATTAGCAATTGCTTACAATGTCTGGTCATACTATCAATATACGAAAGATCATGACTTTTTGAATAATTATGGAGCAGAAATGTTATCCGAAATAACTAAATTTTGGTTATCATTAACAACCTATAATGCAAAAGAAGACCGTTACTCAATTAAAGGTGTTATGGGACCAGACGAATTTCATGAGGCTTATTCAAATAGAGAAGAGGGCGGTTTAGATAACAATGCCTATACTAATCTAATGGTGACTTGGTTATTAGGTATTATGCCAAGTTTAAAAGAAGAAAGCACGGTTCCTATAGAACTTGATTTCGAAAAAATTACTGATATTCAAAAGAAATTAAAACTAGATATTAACAAAGAGGGTGTAATTGCCCAGTTTGATGGTTACTTTGATTTAAAAGAAATTGACTGGGATTTTTATCAAAATAAATATGGTAATGTTTACCGAATGGATCGAATTTTAAACGCTGAAGGAAAATCCCCTGATGATTACAAAGTTGCTAAACAAGCGGATAGTTTAATGATTTTTTATAATTTTCCAAAAGAAAAAGTCACAGAATTATTAACGATGCTAGATTACAAACTACCAGAAAATTACGTAGAAAAAAACTTATTATATTATTTAAATAGAACATCTCATGGTTCTACTTTATCAAGAGTAGTGCATTCTCAATTAGCTGAAATGGTTGATGATCGTGACTTAGCTTGGAAATTATATCAAGAAGCACTTTATTCTGATTACCGAGATATTCAAGGTGGAACAACAGCTGAGGGAATCCATACGGGAGTGATGGCATCCACATTGCACATTACTCTATCAGCTTTTGCAGGACTTGATATCAGAGAAGAAGTCATCAAATTTAATCCTCATTTACCAGAACAATGGTCAGAATTAAGTTTCACATTTAGCAAGCGATTAATTAGTTTTAAAGTAACAATTACTAAAAACACAATGGTTATTTATGTTAATGAAGATTGTACAGTTATGGTAGGTTCAAATCTTGTGTCTTTAAAATCGAAAGAAAATAATGTGATTTCATATTAATTTATTGTTTTCAGATTGCATATAATGAAGCTCGCCTTTATAATGAGTGGTAGAGGAGAGACTGTATGAACAAATTTAAAGAAATTTTTCTAGATTTAGAAGAAAAGATATTGAACAATGACTATCCACCTCATACTTTATTGCCTAGTGAGAATCAGTTAATAAAAATGTATGGTGTTTCAAGAGAAACGATTAGAAAAGCCTTGAATTTATTAACTAATGCAGGTTATATCCATAAAAAACAGGGCAAAGGCTCGATTGTTTTAGATATGAACCGTTTTGATTTTCCAATATCAGGTTTGACAAGTTATAAGGAACTGCAAGAAAATCAACGAATCCCTAGTGAAACGATTGTTGTTGAATTAAAAAAAATTGCCACAACTAAAGAATTAAGTAAGTTGACAGAATGGCCAGTTGCGTCTGAAATTTGGAAATTAGTCAGACAAAGAAAAATTGATGGTGAAGTAGTAATTTTAGATAAAGATTACTTATCAAGTGAAATCATTGAAGAATTGCCAAAAGAAAAAGCAGAAGAGTCAATTTTTAAATATTTTGAAGAAGAATTAGAATTAAAAATTGCTTATGCACAAAAAGAAATATCAGTAGAGCCAGTTACGAAAGAAATTAGAGACTTAATGGATTTACATGGTGATCAACATGTGGTTGCTGTTAAAAGTTTGGTCTACTTAGAAGATACAAGATGTTTTGAGTACACAGAGTCACTCCATCGATTAGATAAATTTCGCTTTGTTGAATTTGCCAGAAGAAGAAAAACTTAATTAAATATAAAGACTAAGGCGAAGAGCATGCTCTTCGTCTTAGTACTATTATTTAAAAATAAACAAGTAATCCATGTGAATGTATGATCAAAAGGTTTAGGAGGAGAATTAAAATGGGTGAAGAAAAGTTAAAAAAAGAGATATCTTTACTAGGGGCTTTTTCAACGGTTATGGGAACAGTGATTGGAGCGGGTGTATTTTTTAAAGTTGCAACAGTAACGAAAGCAGCAGGATCACCAAGCATTACACTCTTGGCATGGGCTTTAGGTGGAATACTGACATTGTGTGCTGGTTTAACAAGTGCGGAACTAGCTACCGCAATTCCTAAAACTGGTGGAGCTGTTAAGTACATAGAATACACGTATGGAAAAATTTGGGGATTTTTATTAGGCTGGGCGCAGATGATTATTTATTTTCCAGCTAATATTGCCGCTTTATCGATTATTTTTAGTACGCAATTAATTAATTTATTTCAATTAGAGGTAAAATACTTAATTCCGATTGCCATTATTGTTGGATTTTCTGTAACTTGTATTAACTTATTAGGAACAAAAGTAGCTTCTAGATTTCAGTCAGCTTCGCTTATTTTAAAATTAATTCCAATATTATTGATTATTGTTGTAGGTTTATTTAGAGGTGGAGGAGAAACGGTTTCACTTATTCCTCACGCAACAGGAAACCAAAGCTTTATGGGACAATTTAGTGGGGCTTTATTTGCGACTTTATTTGCTTATGACGGTTGGCTAGGTGTGGGTGCTGTTGCTGGAGAAATGAAAAATCCAGAAAAAGATTTACCGAAAGCAATTTTTTCAGGTTTATTCTTTATTATGTGTGTGTATGTTGTCATTAACTTTGTCTTCTTGAAAACATTACCTTTCGAATCAATCAGAGGCAATGTAAACGCAGCGTCAGATGTTGCTAATGTATTATTTGGAGCATTTGGTGGGAAATTAGTGACAATTGGTATCTTGTTATCTGTTTATGGGGCTTTGAACGGTTACACAATGACTGGAATTCGTGTTCCTTATGCTTTAGCAGAGGAAGAATTATTATTAGGGAGTAAGTGGTTAAAAAAAATATCTAAAAAAACCAAAATACCGTATGTTGCGGCTTTATTTCAAGTGGGAATTGCGATTATTATGATGTTTTTTGGAACATTTGACCTTCTAACTGATATGCTTGTTTTTGTTATTTGGATTTTTAGTGTGATGATTTTCTTTGCCGTCTTTATCTTAAGAAAAAGAGAACCAGAGCTTAAACGCCCCTATAAAGTTCCTTTATATCCGGTGATCCCTTTAGTGGCTATTATTGGTGGTATTTTTATTTTGGTCGTGACTTTAATCAGCCAATTTCACTTAGCAGTAATTGGTATTGGTATCACATTACTTGGCATACCAATTTATTTAATTCAAAATAAAAAATCAACGTAACAATATAAAAAGAATAGAGTGGGTCAAAAGTTGTTTTACTTTGAATAAAGCAACGTTTGATCCACTCGTTTATATTTTAATTTGATTTCATTAATTCGGTGACGTAAGCTACTGTATCAAGTTGATTTTTTTCTATTTTTTCAATACTTTCTTTGAATTGTGGTAAATGTTCCTTATGAGCAATTAACAATTCATCGAGAATAGTTTTAGCAATTGTTCCACCAGGAATTAATGGGTTTACAGTAAACGCATGTAGCGCAGCCCCGTAACTACCTGTAATAGCTGCTTTAATAACTGCTTCTTCCATGCCTTTCATATTTTGAATAATACCACGAGCAGCAGGCGGAAAGCTTCCCCAATTATATGGTTCGTGACCATGTGATGTAACAGGTCCAGATACTTCGACAATACAATCATAAGGTAGATCAGTGATTGTTCCATTATTTTGAGTAGATACAACCATATCAGTTCTCTTATCATTAAAGATTGAAGCAATCAACTCACAAGCAGCATCGCTGTAATGAGTGCCACCACGTTGTTCTAATTCTTTAGGTTTATAATCAAGAGTAGGATCTTTGTAAAGTTCGAATAATTTAGATTCTGTTTCTTTAACAACTTGTGCACGAGTTTCACCACGTTTGAATTCTTCAACGGAATGTTGTAGCATTTCATCTTCAATGTAGTAATAACGGTGATAGCCACATGGTAATAAACCTAAATCTTTTAGTTGTTCATAGTGGAAAGGGGCATCCCAAATATTTTTAAGATGACTTTCTTGCTCATTTTGTGGACCGTAAATTAAATCAATTAATTCGTCAGTGCGTTCATTACCCGCTTTATCCCAAACACGGTGCCAATGGAAGTGGTTAATCCCGGCGAACTTGAAGAATAAATCTTCTTCAGGCATATTTAATTTTTCAGCAGCTTGCTTTCTATGTCCGATAGGCACATTGCAAAGACCAGCAGTTTTTGTCCAACCACCATGCTTGATGGCAGCTTCTGTTACCATTCCGGCAGGGTTTGTGAAGTTAACTAACCAAGCATCAGGACAAAGTTCTTTCATGTCCTCAATGATACTTAGAATGATAGGAATTGTACGTAGTGCTTTAAATATACCACCAGCACCATTTGTTTCTTGTCCTAGTACACCGTGAGATAATGGAATTCTTTCATCTTTAACCCGTGCTTCTAAAAGACCTACTCTAAATTGAGTTGATACAAAATCAGCGTCTTTTAAAGCTTTCCGGCGATCTAATGTTAAGTGAACCCGCCAATCAAGACCAGCAGCTTTAATCATTCTTTTAGCCATTTCGCCAACAATTTCTAATTTTTCTTTTCCTTCTTCAATGTCAACTAACCAAATTTCTTTAATTGGTAATTGATCCTGTCTTTTAATATATCCTTCAATTAATTCTGGTGTATAACTTGAACCGCCACCAATAGTTACGATTTTCAAAGCATCTCTACTCATGTTTTTCCTCCTAAAATTAATAAATAATTCGCTTACAAAACTAGAGTACAATGTGGGAATGTTCCCATGTCAAGTGATTTTTGTGATAAAATTAAAATAAAAAATAAAGGATCGATAAAAATGCCAACAATTATTGATGTTGCAAAAGCTGCAGGCGTATCAAAATCAACGGTTTCAAGAGTGTTAACAAATAATGGTTACGTTAGTGGAGAAAGTCGTGAAAAAGTTTTAGCGGCAATGGAAGAAATTGGCTATATTCCTAATATTTTAGCTAGGCAATTTCAATCAGGAGTTACCAAAACAATTGGTTTTATAGCACCTAGTTATATGAATACAATGGGGAAGTTTTTACAAATTTTTATGGAAACTGCTAAAAATTATGGCTATTTCGTCAATCTCTATTTAACAAGTGGTGATAAACAAAAAGAAATTGAAGCATTAAATCAAATGAAATTTAAGCAAATTGATGGAATTTTTATTCTGACAAGAACTAACGAATGGGAAGTTATAAAAAAATTTAGCCAATATGGTCCAATATCAACTTGGAATAGAATTGAGGAGGAGTGGATTTATTCTTCTTATTTTGATCATTATGAAGGCTATTTAAAAGCGCTGAATTATTTGTATAATCAAGGTTATCGTCGGTTTGGTCACGTACTAGGTAATTCACAAAATTTGAATACTAAAGCTAGGTTAAAAGCGCTGAATGAATTTCATCAAAGTAAAGGTTTACGATTAGATAATGAGTGGTTGATTCAAGAATCTTCTTTATATGATGATGGGAAATTGATTGGGTTGAAATGGGAACAGAGCATTAATAAACCAGAAGTGTTGGCTTTTTATTCTGATTATGTTGCAGCACAATTTATATCACAAATTGAAGGTAAGGGATTTAAGTCACCAATCGACATAGGTGTTTTGGGATTTGACAACAGTGAAATTAGTGACTTGATGCACATCACAACGGTTGATTACTCGATTGAAAAACAAGCATATAATTCATTTATCTACTTATATAATCAACTGAATGAGGAAAATATAGCTGAAGAAAAACTAACAACAAAAATTATGAAACGAAAAACAATTGCAACATTAAAAAAATAGACTAACTAGGTGGACAAAAATTATTGGCTCTACGTCAAATGATTTTGATCCACCCTGTTAGTTTTTCAGAGTCTAACTAGGTATTTTTTTAAAATCCTTAAGGAAATATCTGGAAATTCATCAGAAAGAAGTCCCATAGCTGATAAAATATAAGATTGATCTAAATAAAAATTAGGTGTGGTAGGTTTTAAATAGGGATCTTTTTCTACACGTAAGCAAGCAGTCATCATCTCTTCAGAGTGTTCACTATGAATTAAAATCCCCCCAGTGCCAATGACAAAATCAAATCCCCCCAAATCTTTACCTGTTTGATAAAGTAATACTCGTGATGGAGTTGGTTCTCTACGATAACTACCAGCATGTCGATTGAACGCTGTTTCGATAGCAATTTTGCCCATCGCTTCATCGAAATTGATTTCTTCAGTAGTCTCAGCAACCATATCTGGATGAGTGGAACGAAAAGCGCATGCTTGGTAAATATCATCTTCTTTTAGATTAGGTAGATAGCGGTCAAAGCCTTTCTTTTTAACTGATTCCAATAAACTAAGCGCGGAATATCTCATACCAAGATCCCCCTCTACTGTTCTTTTAGAAGTTGGTTCTTGTAAACCTTCCATTCGTATTTCTAAATCACTAGGTTTACCATCACCAACAGAATGTAAATCGGTTGTGGCACCACCAATATCAATGACTAATACATTATCAAGACCACTCTCTGTTGTAGTTCCGTTGGCTAATAGTTCAGCAGCATGAAGAACAGCTGTTGGTGTAGGCATCAAGATATTTCCAATTTCTTTTTCCGCTGTATCCATTCCTTTAGCTTCTACTATTTTTTTCATAAAAATATCACGTAAAATTTCTCTAGTCGGTTGATCATTTAAGACATTTATTTGCGGCATAACGTTCTCAGTTAGATAGTAAGGTAGATTTGTATTAACTAATAATTTTTCGATTGTAGGATATGCTTCTTCATTTCCAGCCACAACGAGAGGAAATGGCTGATTTAATGTTGTGAGTAGTGTAATGTCGCGGATAATACCAGCAGTGTTCCCGCCATTTGTACCACCACAAACTAAAATAATATCAGGCTCAAGTTCCTCAATTTCTTTAATATCTTCTTTTTTCAACCCATAGCTATAAACTTTTAAAATACGAGTGCCAGCACCAAGAGCTGCTCGTTTGGCTGCTTCGGTTGTTAGTGTTGGAGAAAGACCAATGGCAATCATTCTAAATCCCCCACGAGCAGATGAACAAGCAAAATGATGTTTAAATTCTATATTAGGTTGATTTATCTGTTCAAGTAGTTCTTTTTTTGCTGTATAAAAACCATCCATAATAGATGTTTCAATTGTTGTTTTCGATTTAGAGGTTCCTAAAATAAGTTCTTGAGTTAAATCGACAGCGGTTAATTTTGTATACGTACTTCCAAAATCAATGAGCAAACAAGCAGTCATGGCTTTTCCTTCTTTCTTTAAAAATAAAAAAATTATGTTATTTTATGTCTTTTTTTAGTTATCTATTTTCCGTCAAATGAGCGTCTAAGATGATAAAAAAATCATTTGAATGAAGTCGATTATTATTTTTTAAAAATAATAATAAATAGAACAATATCAAAAATAATAATGAAAAAAAGACTAATATGATTTAAATTTAATAGAAAATATTAGCTGTTTAGTAAAGCGTATCCTTCTTTTTATTTAAACAGGATATTGATTTATAGGTAAACTATCATAAGTAAAAAGGGTGAAAGTCAAAAAAATGTCAAAAATAGATACTAACAAAAAACAAGAAAAAAGCAAAAAGTTAAATAACGAAAAAAAACAGGTTGAAATGAATAATATTCATTTGTGAATAAAGCTTACAAACTATGTAATTTAAGGCTATAGGTGTGTTGACACTA
Organism: uncultured Vagococcus sp.; assembly: GCA_963517295.1. Classification (GTDB taxonomy): domain Bacteria; phylum Bacillota; class Bacilli; order Lactobacillales; family Vagococcaceae; genus Vagococcus. The sequence continues at coordinate 49,954 of CAUQFM010000002.1, read as the reverse complement.
AAAAAAAGCAGTGTTATTCTTTGAATGTAATTGAAAGCGCTATACTTTAAAAAGAGCTGGATTTCTAACTTTTGAATAAGGAGATTCAAAATAATTTTTTGTTCGATAGTTCACAGTTTTGTTTTTATTAAGTATAATGTATATTAAAATAGAATGAGGTAAGAATAGTTACTTTCATTTGTTTTTAACAAAAATAGAGAGGAAGTTGTTTCAATGGCAAAAATAATTGAATGTGTCCCAAATTTTAGTGAAGGTAAAAATGAAGAGGTAATTAACGGATTAGTATCAGTTGCTAAAAGTGTTGGAGGAGTGACTCTTTTAGATCATTCATCAGACGCTAGCCACAATCGTAGTGTATTTACATTAGTTGGTGACGAAGTAGGAATCCAAGAAGCAGCATTCCAATTAGTAAAATATGCAAGTGAAAACATTGATATGACAAAACAACATGGCGAACATCCACGTATGGGTGCCACAGACGTTGTTCCATTTATTCCTATTAAAGATTCTTCAGTTGAAGAATGTGTTGAGATTTCTAAAAAAGTAGCTAAACGAATTAATGACGAATTAAATATTCCGATTTTCTTATATGAAGATTCAGCATCAACTCCAAGTCGTAAAAATTTAGCGAAAGTTCGTAAAGGACAATTTGAAGGAATGCCTGAAAAATTAAAAGAAGAAGAATGGGCACCGGATTTTGGTGAAAGAAAAATCCATCCTACTGCTGGAGTAATCGCTGTAGGAGCTAGAATGCCACTTGTAGCATTCAACGTAAACTTAGATACATCAGACATCACAATCGCTAATAAAATAGCTAAAATCATCCGCGCTTCAGGTGGTGGATTCAAATATGCTAAAGGAATTGGCGTTATGTTAGAAGATCGTAACATCGCTCAAGTATCAATGAACATGGTTAACTTTGAAGGAACTCCTTTATATAGAACATTTGAAACAATCCGCATGGAAGCTAAACGTTACGGCGTTAACATCATCGGAAGTGAAATTATTGGTTTAACTCCAGCCAAAGCAATGATTGATTGTGCTGAGTATTACTTACAAGTAGAAGACTTTGATTATGGTAAACAAATTTTAGAAAACCACTTATTAGGATAAGGAGTGACACATAAATGAAATTAGTAGACTTAACAGTAACGGATTTTATTGAAACTTTAGGTTCAGATGCACCAGCACCAGGTGGTGGGTCAGCAGCAGCTCTATCAGCAGCCATGGGAATTTCATTAACTAAAATGGTGTGTGAATTAACTATAGGTAAGAAAAAATATGCTGAGTTTGAAGATGAAATTAAATTAGTTTTTGATGAAACAAAAGCTTTACAAACTCATTTAGTAAAAGCAATTGATGAAGATACAGAAGCTTTTAATGTCGTTTCAGCAGTATTCAGCATGCCAAAAGAAACGGATGAAGATAAAGCAGCTAGACGTAAAGCAATGCAATCAGCTTTAGAAGGCGCAGCAGAGTCTCCATTTAGAATGATGAAGTTAATGGTTAATGCTTTAGAAGTCACTCAAAAAGCCATTGGTAAATCAAACACAAATGCAGCAAGTGATTTAGGTGTTGCAGCGCTTAACTTAAAAGCTGGTCTTCAAGGAGCTTGGTTAAATGTGTTAATTAATTTATCAGGGATTAAAAACGAAGAATTTGTTGCACAACATCGCGGAGAAGGCGAAAAATTATTAGCAATGGGAACTGCATTAGCTGACGAAATTTATGTAGAAACATTAAAAGTTGTTTAACAAACTTAAAACATTTTTTTCTAAAAACGAAAGGATGAAATTATAAAAATGTCATACTTATCAGATATCGAAATCGCAAACCAAGTTACAATGAAACCTATTAAAGATGTAGTCGCTCCTTTAGGAATTGAAGAGGATCAATTAACTCTTTATGGAAACTATAAAGCAAAATTAAGCGCGCATGAATTAGGTAAATTACAAGATAAAGAAGATGGCAAACTAATTTTAGTTACAGCAATTACACCAACTCCAGCTGGAGAAGGAAAAACAACAACATCTGTTGGATTAGCTGATGGATTTTCAAAATTAGGCAAAAAAGCTATGATCGCTTTAAGAGAACCATCATTAGGACCAGTCTTTGGTGTTAAAGGTGGCGCTGCTGGTGGTGGACATGCACAAGTAGTACCTATGGAAGATATAAATTTACATTTTACAGGTGATTTCCATGCTATTGGAGCTGCTAACAACCTTTTAGCAGCATTAATTGACAATCATATTCACCATGGTAATGATTTAAACATTGATAGCCGTAACATCACTTGGAAACGTGTTGTTGACATGAATGATCGTCAATTACGTCATATCGTTAATGGGTTACAAGGCCGTGTCAACGGTGTGCCTCGTGAAGATGGTTACGATATTACAGTTGCTTCTGAAATTATGGCTGTTTTATGTTTAGCTAATGATCCAGATGATTTAAAAGTTAAACTTAACAAAATGATCATTGGTTATTCTTATGAGGGAAATCCAGTAACTGCTGAAGATTTAAAAGCTGGTGGAGCGATTGCAGCTTTACTTAAAGATGCAATCCATCCAAACTTAGTTCAAACATTAGAACATACACCAGCAATCATTCACGGTGGTCCATTTGCTAATATCGCTCATGGTTGTAACAGTGTTATCGCTACAAAATTAGCATTAAAATATGCTGATTATGCAATTACTGAAGCTGGATTTGGAGCTGACTTAGGTGCTGAAAAATTCATCGATATTAAATGTCGCTTAGGTAACTTAAAACCAGATGCAGTTGTTTTAGTAGCAACGATTCGTGCGCTTAAAATGCATGGTGGCGTTCCTAAAAAAGAATTAGAACCAGAAAATGTTGAAGCTGTTATGGCTGGATTAACAAACTTAGACAAACATATCGAAAACATTCAAGAAGTTTATGGTATGCCAGTTGTTGTAGCAATAAACAAATTCCCATTAGATACTGACGCTGAGTTAATAGCTGTAGAAAAAGCATGTAAAGAGCGTGGCGTTGACGTTGTTCTTTCAGATGTATGGGCTAACGGTGGAGAAGGCGGAATTGAATTAGCTGAAAAAGTAATCGAATTAGCTGATCGTCCTAACAACTTCAAATTTGTTTATGATTTAGAAGATACTATTGAAGAAAAATTAAACAAAATCGTTCAAAAAGTTTATGGTGGAACTGGCGTAGAAATCGTGCCTGCTGCTCGTAAACAATTGAAAAAATTAGAAGAATTAGGTTTTGGAAACTTACCAATTTGTATGGCTAAAACACAATATTCATTCTCTGATGATCAAACTAAGATTGGGGCACCTAAAGACTTTACAGTGACTATTCGTAACTTAAAAGTATCTGCAGGAGCTGGATTTATCGTAGCACTTACAGGAGCTGTTATGACAATGCCAGGTTTACCTAAATCACCAGCATCAGAAAGAATTGATATTGATTCAGATGGTAACATTATCGGTTTATTCTAGAAAAAGGTGAAAGAGATGAACAAAAAAATTATCTCGCAATCTGATTATTCTGTGTCCAACTGGAGTGGTGGAGAAACGACTGAAGTGTTTCTCTACCCACCTAGTGGGCAATATGCTTTAAATGAATTTGATTTTAGAATTTCAACTGCTAAAGTTTCATTAAATGAGAGTGATTTTTCTAGTTTACCTGGATACAAACGGATTATTATGTCTTTAGATAACCCTTTAGAACTTCATCATAGCGGGGAAAAAGGATCTAGAAAAGAGATATTGGCACCGTTTCAAACAGATTACTTTTGTGGAAGTGATACAACAAAAAGTTTTGGTAAGTGTACAGATTTTAATTTAATCTACTTACCAAAATATGGTGGTGAAATGAGAACTAGACAATCTGGTGCAGAAATAATATTAAAAAAGAAGGTTGTTTACATTTATTTTGCATTAGAGAACACACAGTTGATTGTTAATGGAACATCAAATGAAAAAGAAATCATCGATATAGAAAAAGGAAACAGTTTAGTTTTAACTGAAACTCTTGGTGGAGAAAAAGTTAAAGTTTGTTCGACTATAGGAGGGCACACGCCGGTTGTTGTTGAAGTGAGTGTCCGTTGACAAAAAAGATGCAAGAAGAGCGTATCAAAAAATTGCCAGAAAGATAGTGACAAAACTTGAAATAGAACGTAAGTGAACCGTCCGTTTCGTCAGAAAACAGATTTGGATAGGAAGTCTTTTTGATAAACTCTTTAAATTTTAAAAATTTAGATGTAAAAAAAGAACCAAAGTTAAGTGATCTGACAGATCAGAGAGGGGATTTACAATGAGTTCAGAAACAGAAAATGCAAAATTCAGTTTGAGCGGTGCAACGTTATATGGGATTAACGCGGTAGTCGGCTCAGGAATTTTCTTATTACCACGTACTATTTATATGGATTTAGGTCCAGCGTCACTACTAGCAATGCTTTTTGATGCGGTGTTAGTATTATTACTTGCTGTATGTTTTGCGGAAGTCTCATGTTATTTTGATAAAAATGGAGGAGCTTTCCAATATTCTAAATCAGCATTTGGTGATTTTGTCGGTTTTATTGTAGGATTACTAGGATGGTTTGTAACAATTATTGCCTGGTCAGCGATGGCAGCCGGATTTGCTAAGTTGTTAATCATGGCTTTCCCATCTCTAACAGGTATGAATACATTTATCAGTATTGCACTAGTTATTTTATTATCTATTATTAACAGTACAGGGTTAAAATCATCTAAAATCTTTACAATTACTGTAACAATTGCCAAATTAATTCCAATTGTTGCGTTTGTGTTTATCTCAATCTTCTTCTTAAAAGGTGGATTTGATAAAGGTAACTTCACACCATTCTTACAACTAAAAGAAGGTATGACATTATCTAAAGCGTTAGGATCAACATCAATGACAATCTTCTACGCATTTATCGGTTTTGAAGCGTTACCAGTTGTTGCTGGTGAGATGAGAGATGCGAAGAAAAATATGCCACGTGCTATTTTAGGCTCAATCAGTGTGGTTTCAGTTCTTTATTTCATGATTATTGCTGGAACAATCGCTATGTTAGGTGCAGGTATTTTAGAAAGTGGCGCACCAGTACAAGACGCTTTTGGACAAATGGTTGGACCTTGGGGTAAATGGATTATCTCAGTTGGAGCCTTAATCTCAATCTTAGGACTTAACGTTGGAGATTCAATGATGATTCCTCGTTACGGAGCATCTATTGCTGATGAAGGATTATTACCAAAGTTTTTTGCTAAGAAAAACTCTAAAGAAGCACCGTATGTTGCGATTATCGTATCTTGTGTGTTAACTTCTGGTTTATTATTAACTGGTAGTTTTGAACAATTAGCAGAACTTAGTGTTGTGTTCCGTTTCATCCAATATATTCCAACAGCATTAGCGGTTATTTTCTTACGTAAGAAAAATCCAGATGCAAAAACAGCATTTAGATTACCATTCGGACCAACGATTCCAATCTTAGCTATTGTAGTTAGTATTTGGATGCTTGCAATGGGAGCAGACAAGAAAAGCTTAATCGCAGGTGGTGTCGGTATCGTCATCGCAGCCATTCTATACTTTGTATTAAATGGCAGTAAAAAACAAACTAATTAATCTCTAAAATTTGACATTTTTTAGATAACTTTGGTTATAATAAAGTTATAAGGTTATGTAACATAAGTAATAAAGTTTACGCATTAGGTTAAATATAATCAGATGGCTCTAGTAAAACTAGAACCCATAGGAGGAAAATTGATAATGAGCGAAAAAATTATTTTAAATGGTAGAGATTTAACATTGGATCAAGTTGTTGAAGTTTCACGTAAAGGAACTCAAATAGCGTTAGCTGAAACAGCTATTGAGGCAGTTAATGCATCTCGTAAAATTATTGATGATATTGTTGAAAGTAAACGTACTGTTTATGGTGTAAATACTGGTTTTGGATCTTTAGTAAAAGTAAGTATTCCACAAGAGGAAACTCGCCAATTACAAGAAAACTTAATCCGTACTCACTCAAGTGGTTTTGGAGATCCTTTAAAAGAAGACGAAGTTCGTGCAATTATGTTAATCCGTGTTAACTCTTTATTAAAAGGACACTCAGGTATCCGCTTAAGCACAATCGAAACATTAATGGCAATGTTAAATAACGGTGTCGTTCCTCACATCCCTGAAAAAGGATCTTTAGGAGCTTCAGGAGATTTAGCACCATTATCACATATGGTATTACCAATGTTAGGCTTAGGCCGTGCTTTCTTTAAGGGTGAATTAATGGCCGGTAAAGAAGCAATGGAAAAAGCTGGCGTTCCAGTTATCCACTTAGAAGCAAAAGAAGGTTTAGCTTTAATCAATGGAACAACTGTTTTAACAGCAATTGGTGCTTTAGCTACTCATGATTCTATTGAGTTATTAAAACTTGCTGATATTGCAGGAGCATTATCATTAGAAGTACATAACGGAATTGTTAATGCTTTTGACGAAGAATTACATATTATCCGTCCTCATAGTGGACAATTAGCAACAGCTAAAAATGTTCGTGCGTTGATTGAAGGTAGTACTTTAACAACTCCAGCAACTGCTGAACGTGTACAAGATGCTTACTCATTACGCTGTATGCCTCAAATTCATGGTGCTAGTAAAGATACTGTTGCTTTTGTTAAATCAAAAGTTGAAATCGAAATTAACTCTGTAACTGATAACCCAATCATTACTCGTAATGGAGATGTTATTTCAGGTGGTAACTTCCACGGTGAACCAATGGCGCAACCGTTTGACTATTTAGGAATTGGTGCTGCTGAAATTGGTAATGTTTCAGAACGTCGTATTGAACGTTTAGTTAATACTAACCTAAGTGGTTTACCATCATTCTTAGTAAGACATCCAGGTGTTAACTCTGGCTTCATGATTACACAATATGCTGCTGCTTCATTAGCATCAGAAAATAAAATTTTATCTCATCCAGCAAGTGTTGACTCAATTACATCTTGTGAAAACCAAGAAGATTTTGTAAGTATGGGAACAACTGCAGCTCGTACAGCTCGTGATATCTTAATTAATTCACGTCGTATTGTTGCAACTGAAATTATGGCTGCTTGTCAAGCTATCGAATTTGTTTCAGATCGCGGTGTTATGGGTAAAGGAACACAAGTTGCATATGATACATTCAGAAAATATGTAAACATGATTGAAAATGACAAAGACATTGAAATCTATGATGAATTAGAAAAAGCAACTGACGTTTTAATCAGTGGTGATTTATTAAGAGCTGTTGAAGAAGTAGTCGATTTAGAAATCGAATTTGACTTCAAATAAAAATTAAATACAATAAAGCTTCCGAATATTTAAATATTCGGGGCTTTATTTGCAAAAAAAGGGGGGAAGACTTGTATCGGCTCCCTTTTTTTTGTACTATAAACTTAACAATAATAATAAGAGGAAGTGTTATATATGGGATATCAAAAACCAAAAGGAACGGCAGACGTGTTACCTGGTGAGGTAGAAAAGTGGCAGTATGTAGAAACTGTGGCAAGAAATGTATTTAAACGTTATGACATTCATGAAGTTAGAACACCAATGTTTGAACATATTGAAGTCATTACTCGTGGTGTCGGGGATACAACAGATATTGTGACCAAAGAGATGTATGACTTTCAAGATAAAGGCGGACGTCATATCACATTACGTCCTGAAAACACGGCGCCACTTGTTAGATCTTATGTAGAAAATAAACTATTTGGACCAGAACACCAAAATCCCTTTAAAGCATTTTACATAGGCCCGATGTTTCGTTATGAACGTGCCCAATTTGGTCGTTTCCGTCAGTTCCATCAAATCGGAATTGAAATGATTGGTAGTGCTAATCCAGCTATTGATGTAGAAGGAATTCTTTCTGCTTTAGATTTTTATAAAGAATTAGGTGTCACTCATACTAAATTAGTGATTAATTCTTTGGGAACTAGAGAGTGTCGTATGGAGTACCGTAAAGCATTGATTGAATATTTAGAACCTAAATTTGATGAATTAAGTGGTGATTCACAACGTCGTTTATATACTAACCCATTACGTGTTTTAGATAGTAAAGATGAAAAAGATAAAGTAATTGTTGAAAATGCCCCTTCTATTTTAGATTATTTAGATGAGTATTCAGCTAAATTCTTTGAAGAGGTTAAAGAATTATTAGATGCAGTAGGTGTAGACTATGTAATAGATCACCGCATGGTTCGTGGCTTAGATTACTACAATCACACTGTATTTGAAATTATGAGTAATGCTCCGGGATATAATGGTAAAATCACAACTATTTGTGCAGGTGGACGTTACGATGGTCTTGTAAAAGAATTTGAAGGTCCTGATAGTCATGATGCAGCATTTGGCTATGCTTTAGGTTTAGAGCGTGCCATTATTAGTATGGAAGCTGAAGGAGTAGAACTTCCAACAACTCCTGGCGTTGATGTATACGTGGTTGGTCTTGGCGAAAAAACAAATACTGAAACCTTAAAATTAGTTCAAAAAGTTAGAGCAGAAGGCTTTGTAGCAGAACGTGACTACTCAAATCGTAAAGCAAAAGCACAATTTAAAACAGCGTCTAAATTAAATGCTAAAGTAGCTTTGACTATTGGGGATGATGAGTTGGAGAGACAAGTTGTTCGGATGAAAAATATGGACACAGGTGTGGAACAAGAAATTAAACTAAGTGATTTATATGCTGATTTTAAAGGGATTGTTGGAGATAATATTCCTAAAAAATGTAAATGTAAGAACAAGAAATAAAAGGGAGTTTTGAGAAGTGAAACCTCAGATGTACGAGGAAAAAGGTACGATATCAGAATACACACATAAGTTAACGGTGGCTTTTTTATATGCCATGTTGTATGCCATAGCCTTAAATTTTTTCTGGCGACCAGCTAATATTTATACGGGAGGAATCACAGGTTTTTCTCAAATATTTACAACTTTATTTGAGAAATTTACTGGATTCCAACCTTCCATGTCAGTTATTTACTACTTTATCAACTTACCATTTTTGATTTATGGTTGGTTTAAAATGAATAAAAAATTAGTTATTTTTACTGTCATTAGTGTAACATTTGCCTCAATTGCCATTGAGATGGTACCAACGATTGTTTTAACTAAAGATCCTATCATTTGTGCTTTATTTGGTGGTGCTATTGGTGGAACATCGATGGGACTTGCTTTAAAAAATGGCATTGCTACAGGTGGATTGGATATTGGTATCATTGCAATTAGACGGAAAACTGGAAAAAGTATTGGTTCGATTTCGATGATAATCAATGGAATTATTGTCTTAGCAGCCGGTGCGCTATTTGGTTTTCCATATGCCTTTTATAGTGTGATTTCAATTATTGTTAGTGGAAAAGTAATGGATTTTGTTTATACGAAACAACAAAAAATGCAAGTCTTAATTATTACAAGAAACCCTGAGGATGTTATATGTTCTCTTAAAAAAAGGTTATTAAGAGGTGTAACTGTTTTAAATGATGAGGCAGAGGGTGCCTATGATCATCGTAAGAAAACAGTGCTTTTAACAGTTATCACAAGATATGAATTAAATCAGTTAGAAGAAGCAATTGAAGAAGGCGATCCGACTAGTTTTGTGAGTATTTCAGAAAACGTGCATACTTTAGGGAAATTTGATGATTTTGGTTTGTAAGCTTATTTGAGTATAAATTAAAAAATCTCAAAATTTTATATTGATTATATACTATTAACCCAATAGGAGGGATGATAAAAGTGAAACCGTACGCTATTTTGTTTAATCCTAATGCAGGTAATGGAGAATCAGAAAAAAAAGCTAATACGCTCCAAAGTCATTTAAAAGATAATAAAATTGAATCGATCTTTATAACAGGAGACAGTCCAGAAAATTCTATTCAAATTTTAATAGATAAAATGGCTGAAATTTCAGCTATTATTGCAATTGGGGGAGATGGAACACTCAATATTGTAGGTACTGCCTTTATTAGAAGTAATCAGACCGTTCCTTTGGGTATCATTCCAGGAGGAACTATTAATAATTTTGCAAAACGTTGGAATATTCCGTTGGATACAGAAAAAGCAATAGCTGTTATTCTTGAAAATAATACGAGTAAAGTTAGTATTGGAAAGTGTAATAATCAAGCGATAATTAGTTCCTTTACATTTGGTAAACTAGCAGATATTTCAAACGATGTGAGACAAAGTGAGAAACAAAAATATGGACTTGTTGTTTATCCCTATCAAGCTCTAAAAAAAATAGGAAATAAAACATCGTACTTAATTCGTTATAAAACGGAGAAAGAAGAAAAAGAATTAAAAACGTGGGTAACACTTATAACAACAACTTCTTATGTGGGAGGACTACCCTATACCTTAAATGATCCCAATGCGTTTCATATCAATATCTTAAATAATATGACCATCTCAAAAGCGATGGCTTATGTGTCTTATGCGTTTACGGGACATTTAAAAGGAAAAAAAGCCATTACTAGATTAGAAGCAGAAAAGTTAGAATTAATTAATTTAGATTCTAAAATAGAAGTTCAATCAAGAATTGACGGAGATCCTGGACCAAATTTACCTCTAACTTTGGAGTGGAAAAAAAATATGATTGATTTAATGGTTCCAATAAAAAAGCCGACTATAAAATTTTAATTTTATAGTCGACTTTTTTATTTTATTAAAGAATTTGATGATTTTTAGAAACTAGTTCACCATGTTTATACACATCTTCAACTAAGTTTGTTGCAAAGAAGTATAATGGATAGTCTACATTTGGTGCATCCCAAATGGCAATATCAGCTAATTTTCCTTCTTTAAAGCTACCAATTGTATCGCCTAAACCAACAGAGTAAGCGGCGTTAATTGTTACAGCATTGAAGACTTGAACTGGGGTTAAGTACATTTTGAAGCAGCCTAATTGCATAATAAATTGGATATTTGAAGTAGGACAGCTTCCTGGGTTACTATCTGTTGATAAGGTAATTGCCATACCAGCATCTAGCATTTTTTTAGCTGGAGCGTAAGTGTCTTTCATTAAACTGAAAGTTGTTCCTGGAAGTAAGTTACCAATCACACCACTTTCGCTCATTTTTTTGATTCCTTCATCAGTAGCAGCCATTAAATGTTCAGCACTGACTGTGTTTAACTCTGCAGCTACATCAACACCGCCGATTGAATCAATTTCGTCTGCATGAATACGTAGTTTGAAGCCTAATTCTTTAGCAGCTTCTAATAAACGGAATGATTGTTTAGCAGTGAAGACACCTGTTTCACAGAAGATATCACAAAATTCGGCTAAGTTTTCTTCTTTAACTTGAGGTAACATCTCAGCAATAATCATTTCGATGAACGCATCACCGTCACCATCAAATTCAGGTGGCACTGCGTGTGCTGCCATGAAGGTAGAAACTAAATCAATTGGATGATTGTGGTTTAATTCTTTGACCACTTCTAATTGACGTTTTTCTGTTTCCCAGTTTAAACCATAACCACTTTTAGCTTCCACAGTAGTCACACCGTGAATGATCATTTGATCTAATAAGCGTTTTGATTTATCGTATAAGTTTTCAAAAGAAGCAGAGCGAGTTGAGCGAACAGTACTTAAAATTCCGCCACCTTCTTTTAAAATATCTAAATAGCTCACACCATTTAATTTTTTAGCAAATTCATTTTCACGACTTCCACCATAAACTAAATGAGTATGACAGTCGATTAAACCAGGAGAAGCTAATTTTCCAGAATAATCAACAATTTTTGTATGAGAACCAATTAATGATTCTTCAGGTGTCCCTTGTGCTACTTTTAATATTTTGCCATCTTTAATGGCAATAAAACCGTTTTCAATAACGTCTGCTTGATCCATTTCAGCACCTTTTAAAGGTTGTCCATTATCAATCGGACAAAAAATTTGGCTAAAATTTGTTAAAATCTTATCTGCTATCATATTGCTTTTTTCCTCCTTTGATTTACAATAATATTATAACAATATTTACTCGTAATTACTGTAGCTTTTTATCGACTAATTTTTGTCAAATTATTGTAATCGTTTTATTTAGAATGTTTTTTTATAAAAATATTTATTTTATACAAGGGATAGACAGTAAATAGACCATCTCGTTTTATAGTAATGGCATAACCTAAATGAAACATTACTTATGTAAAAAAACAGTAATAACATTATTTATGCACTTTTTATTGATAATTTTAAGGAGGAAGTAAAATGATTAGTAACACAGATATTAGCAAAGCAATGACAATTAAATTGCCAGAAGTATTACCAGATATGCCGGTATTTCAAGAAGGTATTAGACGTGCCCCAGATAGAGGGTTCCGTTTATCAGAATCGCAAACAATATTAGCATTAAAAAATGCTTTAAGATATGTACCAGAACAATTTCATGATGAAGTAATTCCAGAATTTTTAGAAGAGTTAAGAACTCGTGGCCGTATTTATGGCTATCGTTGGTATCCAAAAAAACGTGTTTACGGAAAACCAATTGATGAGTATAAAGGTAAATGTGTTGCTGCTAAAGCAATGCAAGTTATGATTGATAATAACTTAGATTTTGATATTGCTTTATATCCTTATGAATTAGTAACTTACGGAGAAACGGGTCAAGTTTGTTCAAACTGGATGCAATACCAATTAATCATGAGTTACTTAGAAGAAATGACAGATGAACAAACCTTAGTTGTTGAATCTGGACATCCAATGGGACTATTTTCATCTAAAAAAGATGCACCTCGTGTTATCATCACTAACGGCTTATTAATTGGTGAATATGATAATATTAAAGATTGGGAAATCGGAGAACAAATGGGTGTAACTAACTACGGTCAAATGACTGCGGGTGGTTGGATGTATATTGGTCCACAAGGTATCGTTCATGGTACTTTTAACACATTATTAAATGCTGGTCGTTTGAAATTAGGCGTAGCTGATGATGGTGATTTAAGAGGTAAATTATTCATTACATCAGGACTTGGTGGTATGAGTGGTGCTCAAGGTAAAGCAGGCGAAATTGCTAAAGCTGTAGCAATCGTAGCAGAAGTTGACCGTTCTCGTATTGATACTCGTTTAGAACAAGGCTGGATTTCTCATGTAGCTGAAACACCAGAACAAACAATGACATTAGCGAAAGAATATATGGACCGTGAAGAAACTACTTCTATTGCTTTCCATGGTAATATCGTTGATTTATTAGAATATATTAATGAAAATGATATTCACGTGCACTTATTATCAGATCAAACTTCTTGTCACAATGTATACGAAGGTGGTTATTGTCCAGCTGGTATTTCATTTGAAGAAAGAACAAGACTTTTAGGTGAAGATCAAGATAAATTCCGTGCTGAAATTGACAAAACATTAAAACGTCACTTTGAAGTGATCAAATCATTAACAGCTAAAGGAACTTATTTCTTTGACTATGGTAACTCATTTATGAAAGCTATCTATGACGCTGGAATTAAAGAAATTTCTAAAAATGGTATAGATGATAAAGATGGCTTTATCTGGCCTTCATATGTAGAAGACATCATGGGACCTATGTTATTTGATTATGGTTATGGACCATTCCGTTGGGCATGTCTAAGCCGTAAACACGAAGATTTAATGGCAACTGATAAAGCTGCTATGGAAGTTATTGATCCAACACGTCGCTATCAAGATCGCGATAATTATAACTGGATTCGTGACGCTGAAGAAAATAAATTAGTAGTTGGTACTGAAGCTCGTATTCTTTATCAAGATGCTATGGGACGTGTTAACATTGCCCTTAAATTTAATGAAATGGTAAGAGAAGGAAAAATTGGACCTGTTATGATTGGTCGTGACCACCATGACGTATCTGGTACTGACTCTCCATTCCGTGAAACGTCAAATATTAAAGATGGTAGTAATATTACTGCTGATATGGCAACACAATGTTACGCAGGTAACGCAGCTCGTGGTATGAGTTTAATCGCTCTACACAACGGTGGTGGTGTTGGTATTGGTAAATCTATCAATGGTGGATTCGGTTTAGTATTAGACGGAAGTGAAACAACTGACGAAATTATTAAATCAGCTATTGCTTGGGATACTATGGGTGGAGTTGCTCGTCGTAGTTGGGCACGTAATCCTCATGCTATTGAAACATCAATGGAGTACAATGAAATGCGTAAAGGATTAGATCACATCACAATTCCTTACATTGCTGATGACGCGAAAGTAGAAGCAGCCATTCGTCCTTTATTTAAATAATGCTTGTGTGAACTTCCTATCCAAGTCATTGTTATGAAAAGAATAGACTACCGAGACCTTAAGAATTTAGAGAATATCTTTCTTCTTAAGGTCTTTTTATATATAAATTTAACGCGTTTAAAAAGAAAGGATTGTGAATAATATGAAAGTAGAAATAATTGAGGGAATTAGGACGCTACAGTTAGATATGATTGCTACGTTAGCCCTAGCAGCAGTTTTGTTAATGTTAGGGTACTTTATTAGAGATAAGATTAAGCTATTAGATAAACTCTGTATCCCGGCACCTGTGATTGGCGGCCTCTTGTTTTCATTAATCGTATGGGTTTTTAGATTGACTCATGTTTTGGTAATAAACATGGATATAACCCTACAATTACCTTTTATGTTAACTTTTTTTACTTGTGTTGGTTTTGGTGGAAGTTTTAAGCTACTCAAAAGTGGTGGCCGTTTATTGATTGTTTTTTTAGTGTCTTGTTGGGTTCTTGCGATTATTCAAAATGTGGTGGGTGTAAGTTTAGCTTCTGCTTTAGGAATTAATCCAGTTCTTGGCGTTATGGCAGGAACGGTTTCTTTAGTCGGTGGACATGGGAATGCTGCAGCTTTTGGACCTGTTGCTGAAAGCTTAGGTGTTGAAGGTGCCACAACTGTCGCGGTAGCATCTGCGACTTTTGGTTTAATTGCAGGGAGTTTAATCGGTGGACCAGTTGGAAACTGGTTGATCAAAAAAAATAAACTTGAAATAAAAACAGATGATGTCACTGAAGGTAAAAAAGAAATTAAGAAAGAATTAATAGATACAAAAGAAGATTTTACAGTTAAATCTTTTTTGAGCCACTTAACTCTTATTTTTGTCTTTATGTTTGGTGGAATTGTGATTTCAGATTTAGTCACTATGTTAGAAATTAAAAACTTTGCTTTACCAAATTATGTAGGAGCAATGTTTTTAGCAATAATTTTTAGAAATATCAATGATAAGACAAAGATGTTTGAAATGAATTTTAAAGAAGTTAATATCATCATGGAAGTAGGGTTATCCTTTTTCTTAACAATGGCAACAATGACTCTAAAAATATGGGAATTAGCTGATTTAGCAGCGCCTTTATTGATACTACTATTTGTCCAACTAGTGATTGTTATCTTATTCTCAATTTTTATTGTCTATCGTTTTCTTGGGAAATCATATGATAGTGCTGTAATGACTGGTGGTTTTGCAGGATGGGGATTAGGTATTTCAGCGACTGCAGTAGTTTGCATGAGTGCTATTTGTGAAAAATATGAGTTGAAATCAACTAAAGCATTTTTAATAGTTCCATTATGTGGCGCTGTATTTGTTGATATTGTAGCAGTACCGATTATTATCTTTTTTATCACAAAATTTGCATAGACTTCTTATAAAGTACGCTGTTTATTATCCGTTTAATGAAAAAACAGTATAATTTTGTTTGTTATCGGTTCTTTCACAAAAAAAGCATTAATTTAATCAGTAAATTGGGATTCTTTGTAGACAGTTTGTTTATTTTATCACTAAAAAAAGGTATAATGGATTTTGTAAATGTTTTAACAGATAAAATGTACGACTGTTATCAAGAATGACTAGTTAGGAGGAAGTAATATTGTCTAATCGCTTAAGCTGTAAAATGTTTGGACATCCTGAAATAAGATTAAATAATGAATCAATACTATTCTCTTTTTCTAAAATTGATGCCTTACTTTATTACTTATTAGTAACTAAATCGGCAAGTAGAGATGAAGTTGCAGGTTTACTCTGGCCAGATAAAAGTGATCTAAGTGCCAAAAAGAATTTAAGAAATGCTATCTATCAGGCAAATAAAATGTTAGGTGTGGAGGTAATTAGTTCTCCGAATAAGGCATTGCTCGTATTAAATAAAACGATTGATATAGAGATTGATGTAGATAGTTTTATGAAAGAAACGCAAGAAAATTTATCCTTATATACAGATGGATTTTTAAAAGGTTTTTTCTTAAAGGATTGTGAAGGATTTGAAATTTGGGTTGTAAAAATGCGCAGTTTTTATGAGAAAAAATTTTTGCAAGAATGTTTGAAAAAAATTGAGCAAGATATTGAAAATGGGGATTTAGATAACGTTGAAAAAAATGTGTATCAATTGATTCATATTGATGAATTTAACGAATCTAATTATCAATTATTAATGAAGTTTTACCAAACCAATCAAAGAGATGGTAAAGTAGTTGAAATGTACTATAATTTATCAAATACTTTAAAAATAGAGTTAGGAATTACACCTAATAAGCAAACAAAAAAAATATATGAAGATTCATTAGAACGTTTAAATAATCATAATAATCAAGGAAAACAACGATTTAATTCTCTTTTTTATGGTCGTTTTGAGGAATTAAAACAAATTGAAACACAACTAACTTCTTTTAAAAATAGTCATTCTTTTTTATCAATGGTGATTAGTGGGGAAGCTGGGATTGGAAAGAGTGCTCTAGCTAACGTTGTTTTGGATAATATTCAAAATGAAGTGACCATTATTGAAACACAGTGTTATCAAGTGGAAGAAAAATATTCTTTCAGACCTTGGAAAAAAATTATTGATAATTTATCAATGATTATTAAAGAAAATAAGCAAATAGATCCAGAAATTTGGGAAGAAGCTATTTCAAAAATATTTCCCAATGTTGAAGCGCATTTGGCTGGAGCAAAATTAGTAGAACGAGAATCATCGGTTAATTTAAATGTTTTATCAGATGTTTTGATTGATACCATCAATCGAATTTCTAAAGAAAAAAAATTATTAATATCTATTGAAGATATTCAGTGGATGGACTCAAGTAGTTTGGATTTATTAACAAACGTCATGATGCATGTAAGTAAAAATGCCATCTTCTTAATGACCTCCAGAAAAGCAAATCGTGCAGAACTAGACTTCTTTTTGAATAATTTAATTCAGTGTTCTCTACTGGAAACGGTTAAATTGAGTCCCTTTACGTATCAAGAAACAAATGAGTTTATCTTAAAAAAATTAGATAATAGCCATGTGACAGATCATTTAGTTGAGAACGTTTATAAACATACCGAAGGGAATTTGTTTTTCTTAATAGAATATGTCAGTTTACTTCAAAGCAATTCGAACTTAAATACGATGACAGTTAAAATGAAAGATGCGCTTAAAAATAGGTTTTTATATTTAACTGAAGAAGAACAAGAGATTGTTAATATTGTTTCTTACTTTTATGATTATGCTTTGTTGGATGATTTAGTAGAAATATTAGGTATGGATAGTTTAGTCATTGTTAATATGATTGAAAGTTTAGTTAAGAAAAATATCCTGAAAGAATTAGATATAAATGGTGAAATGGGAACAACATTCACACATATTAAATTAAGAGAATTTATTTATATGAATCAATCTATTGGTAAAAAAAGTATTATTCATAAAAAAATTGCTCATTACTTGGAAAGTAAGATTGATATAAATTGTGTGGATAATTTACTTTACGATAATATTTCTTATCATTATAAAAAAGGAAAAGATGATTTAAAAGCATTGAAATATAAATTGATGTATCTTGAAAAATATTTAGGCTTTTATCATGAGCTTTTCCCAATTGATATAGAAGCTCAAGGCACATTTAAGGAAGAGCTGACATTTAGTCAAGAAAAAGTATTTAAACAATTTGATAAAATTCAAAACTCTTTAGAATTATTGAAAGTTCAATATCAAGGGCAAGAAATGTTTGAACAATTAACACGACAATTTTTATATCTAGAAGGTCGTTATCTAATCAAATATGGCGAATATAAAAAAGGCGTTCAAGATATTGAACAAGTCATAAATCAATCAAAAGATTTAAAAGACAGTAACTACCTTTTATCAGGATATAAGCAAATGATTTATTACTATATTCAAATTGATGAGCCTGAAAAAATGATTGGTTACATTGAGTTAGCCTTAGATTTATCAATTAAAGAAAATAATCATCAATCCATTGGTGTTTTATTAAGACTTAAAGGATTATATCAAATCATGAGTGGCAATAATTTGATTGCTGAAAAATTACTACGGGAATCTATAAACACTTTTATGCTAACAGATGAGATTGCTAAGAAGTATGCAGTCAATATTGCAGCAGCCTACAACTATTTGGGTGAAATCAGATTCAATGAAAATAATTACAGTGAAGCTTATGAAATGTTTTTAAAATCAATTGAGTTATGCGAAGAAAAAAATACACTATCTAGTTTGTCTGTTTTTTATACTAATGCAGGAGCCGCTTGTTTTGCACAGGGAAAGCTAGAAAAAGCTAAAAGTTTATTATTGAAATCTCGAGCTATTTATGAAGAACTCCGTACGTTTTGGAAAAGACCTCGGCTAGATGCGTATATGTCTTTAGTCTATTTACAAGAAAAAGATTATGATGAAGTTAAATATTATTTAGACAAGGGAAAAGAATTTGCTGAACGAATGGGTAATAATAGGGATATCGGAATTGTTGAATTTGGTAAATCCGTTGTGAGTAAAGAGTTAGTTGCCCAAGGAGAGAAGTTATCGGATTGGCAAAATTGGTTGTCACGTGATTCAGAATCATATGCAATGGATGCTTTAAATCACTTAAATCAATATCAAGATGCCTATGAAATTAATTTCTTAAAAGGTATTTTGTAAATAAAAAACAGGTCATATGTCTCATATCAAATAATGAGGTAAATGATCTGTTTTTTTTGTTTAAATTTAGTTGGACTAAAGGGATCTTTCATTTTTTGAATTTAAAAAAATCTACTGATACTTAACAAATATAACAGATATTTGTCTGGTTTAATGTTAAAATAAACATACATAATAAAAAATTGATAAGGAATGATGAGATGTTAGTTTGGGTCGTTGGAATTATTTTTATAATCTTAATCAGTATTTGTATTTATGGAGCTAATTTTTTTGTAAATGTGGCTTTTTTTAAAGATTCAACCTGGTTTGCTAAAAAGGGACATGCTTTATTCAATCCAGATAATTTTAGTAAAGAAAAAACAGTTTACACAGAGACTGAAGACAGACAAAATGAAGAAGGACATCATTTTTGGGAAGAAGAAGCAACTGAAGAAATCTTTATGCCATGGAAAAATGAAACGCTATGTGCTAGAGTGTTTAAGGCAGTACCGACAACTGATAAATGGATTATAGCTGTACATGGTTATCGTTCTTCTGGTAAAAGAGATATGTCTTATCCCGCAAAAGTTTTAAATGAAGCTGGATTTAATGTCTTAGTACCAGATTTACAAAGTCATGGAAAGAGTACTGGTAATGAAATCGGAATGGGTTGGCTGGAAAAAGAAAATGTAAAAGCTTGGATTGATAAAATTATTAGCCATCATCCAGAGGCTGAAATTGTTTTATTTGGTGGCTCAATGGGTGCAGCTACAGTCATGATGACAAGTGGCGATCAATTACCTGAACAGGTAAAAGTTTTAATTGCTGATTGTGGCTATATTAATGTATATGATGAGTTTTCATATCTGTTGTCCTCAGCACTAAAATTACCAGCAACCCCTATTTTATTTTTTGCTAATTATCTTGCTAAATCTAAATTAGGTTTTACTTTAAAAGAAGCATCTAGTGTTGAACAACTTAAAAAAAATAAGTTACCGATATTATTTTTCCACGGAACTAAAGATAAATTTGTTCCCCACGAAATGGTCTATAAAAATATGGAAGCGACTACAGGCGTTAAAGAATTAGTATTAGTAGAAGATGCTCCTCATTTATGTTCATGGGTTTATGAAGAAGAAAAATATTTTGAAACCGTTTTGAATTTTATTAATGAGAATTTAACAAAAGGAGATTAGCATGGAAAATAAAAAGAATATGAAGTTAGCAATGCTTCTAATTTTAGTTGCAGCAACGATGAGTAGTTTGGGGCAGTTAGCGTGGAAATTTGGTGCGGATGCCACAAATTCAAAATTTGCTATTTTAATGTATATTGTTGGTTTAATTGCCGCAGGTGTTGGCATGGTTGTTTTAATGATCTCATTTAGATTTGGAGAAGTTTCAATTTTACAACCAATGATGAGTGTTGGCTTTGCTTTATCTATTGTTTTTGGTGCTATGTTTTTAAATGAGGGAATCACAACAATGAAAATTATTGGTACTCTTTTTATTATTGGTGGCTCAGCTCTCTTAGGATATGAAGGAGGAAAAGATAATGACTGATATGGTTAAAATAATCCTCATTCTGATTGTCACAACTCTTTCAGGTAGTATTGGTGCATTATCTTTAAAACAAGGCATGAATGAACTAGCTGAAGTAACATTTATCAAATCAATTACGAATAAATGGTTACTTATTGGTTGTTTTTTATACATTGTCAGTGCGGCAACTAATATTGTTTTATTTAAATTTTTAGATTATTCTATTGCTTTTCCAATGACGTCTTTAACATATGTCTGGACTGTTTTTATTTCATATTTTACGTTTAAAGAAAAAATTACACCCTTAAAATTAGTTTCAGTTGGTTTGATTATGATTGGTGTTGTCATTATTAGTCAGTAATTAAATCAAAACGCTTCGATGAATAAAGCATTAAAACATGATACCTTTATGTTTTAATGCTTTTTTATTGTTTCGTCTCATTTTGGAAAAGATATAATAAATGGTAAAATATAGTGAAAAGAAACTTATAAAAAGGTGGACGATAAAAGATGTATCGATTAGCCGTTGATGTTGGAACAACCAACATAAAACTTAGTTTATTTGAAAAATACCAATTAATAGATAAAACTGAAATTAGAATTGAAACACA
The DNA here is from genome assembly GCA_963517295.1 of uncultured Vagococcus sp. GTDB lineage: Bacteria > Bacillota > Bacilli > Lactobacillales > Vagococcaceae > Vagococcus. Next base: position 28,940 of record CAUQFM010000002.1, on the reverse strand, counting down.
ACATAAAGCATGTGGAAAGGTCTTTCAAAATCCAGCTAAAATTTTAGAACACATTAAAAGAGGCATCAAAAAGTTCAGTGAAAAAGGAATGGATATAGAACACCTTAGTTTTAGTACCGCTATGCACAGTATTATGCCTGTAACGGATACGTTGTATGATGAAGAAATGCTCATTTGGTTAGATACACAAGCCAGTTCCTTTGTTAAAGAATTCAAAAAAGAAGAACAGGCCAATCTTTTTTATCAAAAAACAGGAACACCCATTCATGAGATGTCCCCTTTTTCAAAAATAGCTTCTATGAGAAAGAAAACTTGGTTTAAAGAGGTAAAAAAATGGCTTGGATTAAAAGAATACTTGATGGTTGCTTTTACTGGTCAAGAAGTGATTGATTATTCCACAGCATCCACTACAGGACTATTCAATATTCATGAAAAAAAATGGGATGAAGAAATTCTTGAATACCTTGAAATAGAAAAATATAAATTAGCAGAACTTGTCGATACGGATGCTCATTACGTTATCAGAAAAGAATTAGCTGATGAGCTGTGTATATCTCGTGATGTTTTAGTTTATATTGGTGCTTGTGATGGCTGCTTAGCCAGTTATGCGAGTTACTTAGGTAATGGAACGATGAATACTCTAACGGTAGGTACAAGTGGCGCTGTGAGAAAATTAACCAAAAAAATTGAGCTTGATAAAGAAGGAAAGACATTTTGCTACTACTTGAATAAAGAGTATTGGGTAGTTGGTGGAGCTAGTAATAACGGAGGTCAGGTTCTTGAGTGGGCGAGTAATATTTTTTATCCAAATCAGTCAATTTATGATGAACTTGATCAAATTTTTAAGTTATCGCCAATTGGAAGTAATGGTGCTTTATTTTTACCTTATATTGCTGGTGAAAGAGCTCCTTTGTGGAATGCGGAGGCTACGGGTAGTTTTAAGAATGTATCGATCCATAATAAAAGGGAAGATTTACTTAGAAGTTTGAGCGAAGGAATTTTATTTAATTTGCGCTATATCAGTGACTTGATCAATCTGGATGCAAGAGAAATATCAATTAGTGGTGGTTTTTTTGATTCACCAAGTTTAGCGACACTTGCTGCAGATATTTTTGGCAAAAATTGTATCCAGTCTGTTTTTTCTGAACCAAGTTTTGGTTTGATTTGTTTAATGGACCCTCCTGAAAAATCAATTATTGCAGATCAAAGACGGATATTTACAAGTTTAGAAAATCATTTGAAATACGAAAATAGCTATAATTTATTTTTAAAAGAGATAAAAGACGAACTATAAAATTAAAAATAAGAATTAAATTCGTTTATTGGTTGACCCTTTTCAACTCACTTGCTAGAATGAAAGAAATGAAAGGGGTCATATTCTAATGGTTGATGTATCTGTCATAATGGGAAGTATTTCCGATTGGGAAACAATGAAAGAGGCGTGTCAAATTTTAGAAGCGTTTGGCGTTTCATATGAAAAAAAGATTATATCAGCTCATCGAACACCAGACTTAATGTTCGACTTTTCAGAAAATGCAAGAAAAAGAGGAATTAAGATAATCATTGCAGGTGCGGGAGGTGCGGCACATTTACCAGGCATGGTTGCAGCTAAAACAACGTTACCAGTTATTGGTGTCCCCGTGGAATCAAAAACATTAAAAGGAATGGATTCGTTACTATCTATTGTTCAAATGCCAGGTGGAATTCCCGTGGCAACTACAGCAATTGGTAAGGCTGGTGCTAAAAATGCTGGCTTACTTGCTACCCAAATTTTATCAGTTAATAATAGAGAATTAGAAGTTAAACTAGATGATTATCGTGATAAATTAAAAGAGATGGTAATCGAAAGTGAGGTTCATTTTGACTGAAATTATTTTACCACAAGAAACGATTGGCATCATTGGCGGTGGACAATTAGGTCAAATGATGGCATTGAGCGCTAAGGAAATGGGCTTTGCAGTTGGTATTTTAGACCCAACACCAAATTGTCCAGCCTCACAAGTAGCTGATTGGCACATTGAAGCCTCATACGATAATCCAGAAGCGATTAAAGAATTGGTAGCTAAGTCAGATGTTGTAACGTATGAATTCGAAAATGTAGATGCAGAAGTGTTAAAAGAATGTGCAGCCTTAGGTAAATTACCACAAGGATTGGATTTACTTAAAATTAGTCAAAATCGTAAACATGAAAAATCATTTCTAACGCAGTTGAATTTACCAACAGCTCCTTATGCGATTGTTAACGAACTAGAAGAATTAATAACAGAACTTAAAATGATTGGCTACCCGTCAGTTTTAAAAACCTGTTCAGGTGGATACGATGGGAAAGGGCAAGTTGTACTTAGAAGTGAAAATGATATAAAATCTGCCTCAGAATTATTAAATATAGGTGAGTGTGTTCTTGAAAAATGGCTTTCTTTTGAAAAGGAAATTTCGGTGATTGTTTCAGGCAGTTCTAATGATCAGTTTGAAGTATTTCCAATTGCTGAAAATAGACATCAGAAAAATGTGTTACATACATCTATTATTCCGGCGAATATAATGAGAGATTGTGAAAATCAGGCAAAAGAGATGGCAAAAAAAATCGCTTCTAATCTACGAATTAGAGGAACAATTACGATTGAGATGTTTGTGACAAAACATGGTGGTTTAGTTGTTAATGAAATGGCGCCAAGGCCACATAATTCAGGTCATTACTCTATTGAAGCATGTAATGTGAGCCAGTTTGATTTACATATTAGAGGGATTTGTGGTTGGCCACTGCCTAAAGTTGTTTTACATCAACCATCAATTATGATGAACTTACTAGGTGAAGAAGCAAACCGTGCAAAAGAGTGGATTAGTCAAAAACCAGAGTGGTATTTTCATTATTATGGAAAAAAAGAAGTAAAAGATGGTAGAAAAATGGGCCATATTACGATATTATCAAATAGTCTTGATAGAAGTTTAAAAGAAGTCAACCAAACAAATATTTGGAAATAGAGAGGATAAGACGATGTTAGAACGTTATACGCGAGAAGAAATGGGTAAAATTTGGACAGATGAAAATCGTTATCAAGCTTGGTTAGAGGTAGAAATTTTAGCGGATGAAGCTTGGGCTGAATTAGGAGAAATACCTAAAGAAGATGTGGTTAAAATCCGTGAAAATGCTAGTTTTGATGTTGATCGTATTTTAGAAATCGAAGCAGAAACTAGGCATGATGTTGTTGCTTTTACAAGAGCAGTTTCTGAAAGTTTAGGTGAAGAACGCAAGTGGGTTCATTATGGTTTGACGAGTACAGATGTTGTTGATACAGCTTATGGGTATCTTTTAAAACAAGCTAATGATATTTTAAGAAAAGATTTAGCTAACTTTACTGAAATTATCGGAGAAAAAGCCAAAGAACATAAATACACAGTGATGATGGGGAGAACACACGGTGTGCATGCTGAACCAACAACGTTTGGTTTAAAACTTGCTTTATGGTATTCAGAAATGAAGCGTAACGTAGAGCGTTTTGAACACGCTGCTAAGGCGGTTGAGGCAGGTAAAGTCAGTGGTGCAGTGGGAACATTTGCTAATACACCACCATTTGTTGAAGAATATGTTTGCGAAAAGTTAGGTTTACGTGCCCAAGACATATCAACACAAGTCTTACCTCGTGATTTACACGCTGAGTACTTATCGTCAATGGCATTAATCGCCACAAGTATTGAAAAATTTGCCACAGAAATTCGTGGACTTCAAAAATCTGAAACACGTGAAGTGGAAGAATTCTTTGCTAAAGGTCAAAAAGGCTCATCAGCAATGCCACATAAACGTAACCCAATTGGCTCTGAAAACATGACAGGATTAGCTCGTGTGATTCGTGGTCATATGGTAACTGCTTATGAAAATGTGGCATTATGGCATGAAAGAGATATTTCTCATTCGTCAGCTGAGCGTATTATTATTCCTGACACAACGATTCTTTTAAACTATATGTTAAATCGTTTTGGCAATATTATTAAAAATCTAACGGTCTTCCCAGAAAATATGAAACGTAACATGAATGCGACATTTGGTTTGATTTATAGCCAACGTGTGTTACTTAAATTGATTGATAAAGGGATGTCACGTGAAGGCTCATATGATTTAGTTCAACCAAAAACGGCCTATGCTTGGGATCACCAAGTTCAGTTTAGAACGCTTTTAGAAGAAGATGAAAAAATTACATCTATTTTAACATCAGAAGAAATAGAGGATGCTTTTGATTATAACTATCATTTAAAAAATGTTGATGTTATTTTTGAAAGAGTTGGCTTAGCTGAATAGTCGAAAGTTCTAATTTTCATGTTATAATTAATGAAAAGCATGGGAGCTGATAACAATGATTGAAAAAAAATTGTTAAAATCAGAAAAAATAAGACTAAAAAATGATAAATTACGTGCTAAAGGCAAAGATCCGACTAAAGGTTGGGGACAAATGATAAATACAGGTCTTGGTGGAATAAACAAAGCAAACAGTATTTCAGCAGCGTTTGATAATAAAGGTCACATTGCGAGTGAACAGAAAAAGATCGCTGAAGACAATCAAAGAAAACGAGAAAAAAATAATTAGTAAAAGCCTTCAAACACAAACCTAATTTTGTGTTTGAGGGCTTTTTTTAGTGTACTTAGTTCGTTTTTTTATTCGTATTTTTTATTTTAAATAATATTCAGAGGATTGTTTAGGTTAAACACGAACGATTATAAAAAATAATGGTTTTAAAGTTAGTAAATGTTTGACTCTTAATTTAAAGGTTGATACACTCAAAATGAATTAAACGAACTTTAAGTTGTAAAATTTTAAAAACGATCATTAATAGGAGATGAATTAAGCGTGGTTCCAACTATTTTATATCAAGGTAAAGCTAAAAACGTACATTCTACAAAAAAAACTGATGTGTTGAGATTAGAATATCTTGATCAAGCAACTGCTTTAAATGGTAAAAAGAAAGATGCTATTAGTGGGAAAGGTGAACTAAATAATGAAATTACTTCTATCATTTTTTCATCATTAACACAAAAAGGAGTTAAAAATCATTGGTTAGAAAAGATTTCAAAAAATGAGCAGTTAGTTAAAAAAGTAGAAATTATTCCTTTAGAAGTCGTTTTAAGAAATATTGCAACAGGTAGTTTTACAAAACGTTTAGGTGTTGTAGAAGGAACCAAATTACCTTTTCCAATTATTGAGTTTTATTATAAAGATGATGCGCTAGATGATCCATTTATTAATGAAGATCACATCAAGTATTTAGAAATTGCTAATGAAAGTGAAGTTGCCAATCTTAAAGAGCAAGCGTTAGTGATTAATCAAAAATTGCAAGAAATATTTAATAATATTGATGTGACCTTAGTAGATTTTAAATTAGAGTTTGGTAAAGATGAATTAGGAGAGATTATTTTATCTGATGAAATTACACCAGATACATGTCGTCTATGGGATCAAAAAACAGGACAGTCCCTAGACAAAGATATCTACCGTAAAGATTTAGGAGAAATTGTTCCAGTGTATCAAGAAATATTAAATCGATTAAAAGAAAGAGGAGAATAGATATGTTTAAAATTAGAGTGTATGTAAGTTATAAGGAGTCTGTCTTAGATCCCCAAGCAGAAGTCATTGAAGGTGCTATTACTCGGTTAGGTTATGAAAATATATCAAATCTCAAATTAGGTAAATTCTTCGATTTTAATGTTAAAGCTGAAACTGAGCAAGAAGCTATTGAAACAGCAGAAAAAATTAGTGACCAATTATTAGCCAATATCAATATGGAAAGTTTTCGAATCCAAGTTTTGGAGGTTAAGTAAATGAAGTTTGGTGTACTGGTTTTTCCAGGATCTAATTGTGATATTGATTTGTATTTAGCGATTAAAGATATTATTCAAGAAGAGGTCGATTATATCCGTCATACAGCTACAGATTTATCTGAGTACGATGCTATTTTAATTCCTGGTGGCTTTTCTTATGGTGATTACTTGAGATGTGGTGCTATTGCTCGTTTTTCATCAGTAATGGATGAAGTGGCGAAATTTGCTAAAGCAGGAAAACCCGTATTTGGTACTTGTAATGGGTTCCAAATTTTAACAGAAGCGGGACTTTTACCGGGTGTGTTATTGAAAAATGATAATCTAAAATTTGTCTGTCAAACCCAAGCAATTAAAGTTGCGAACAACCAAAGTTTATTTACCTCTCAGTATCACCAAGATGAAGTATTAGCTTTGCCAATTGCTCATGGAGAAGGTAATTATTACTGTGATGAAGAGACATTAGAAGAACTAAAAAAGAACAATCAAATTATTTTTACTTATGATGGAAACAACCCTAACGGAAGCTTAGAAAATATCGCAGGAATTACTAATAAAGAAGGCAATGTCTTAGGTATGATGCCTCATCCTGAACGCGCGATGGAAGAGTTGTTAGGCAGTGATTCGGGACGTAAATTATTTCTCTCAATGGTTGATTATCTAAGAAAGGTGAGTCAAAATCAATGTTAAAAATTCAAGAATTTACACCAGAAGAAGTCAGAAATCAAAAGGTTTATCAAGAGTGGGGCTTGACTGATGAAGAGTATCAATTAATAAGCGAAAAAATTTTAGGTCGCTTACCAAATTATACTGAAACAGGACTTTTTTCAGTCATGTGGAGTGAACATTGTTCTTACAAAAATAGTAAACCTGTTTTGAGAAAATTTCCAACTTCTGGTAAGCATGTCTTACAAGGCCCAGGAGAAGGTGCAGGAATTGTAGATATTGGTGATAATCTAGCAGTTGTATTTAAAGCTGAAAGTCATAATCATCCGTCAGCAGTGGAACCTTATGAAGGAGCTGCGACTGGTGTAGGTGGTATTATTCGGGATATTTTTAGTATGGGTGCTAGACCAATTGCTATGTTAAACTCTTTACGTTTTGGTGAGCTAGACAATAATCGGACGAAGTATTTATTAGAACAAGTTGTTGCAGGAATTGGCGGCTATGGTAACTGTATTGGTATTCCAACTGTGGGTGGAGAAATTGGCTTTGATCCTTGTTATGAAGGGAATCCGTTGGTTAATGCCATGTGTGTTGGCTTGATTGAACATAAAGATATTCAAAAAGGACAAGCTAAAGGAACTGGTAATACCATCATGTATGTGGGTGCAAAAACAGGTCGTGACGGAATTCACGGGGCAACTTTTGCTTCTGAGGAATTTACAGAGGGTGAGGAACAACAACGATCGGCTGTTCAAGTGGGAGATCCGTTCATGGAAAAATTGTTGATGGAAGCTTGTTTAGATTTAATTTTAAATCATTCAGATATTTTAGTGGGAATTCAAGATATGGGTGCAGCAGGATTAGTCTCTTCTAGTTCAGAGATGGCATCAAAAGCTGGTTCTGGATTAGAACTTTACTTGGATGATGTACCACAAAGAGAAACAAATATGACACCATATGAGATGATGCTCTCTGAATCTCAAGAAAGAATGCTGTTATGTATAAAAAAAGGAAAAGAACAACAAGTGATTGATTTGTTTGAATCTTTCGGATTAGACGCCGTTAATATCGGAAAAGTAACAGATGATAAGCATTACCGACTATTTCATAAAGGCATTCAAGTGGCTGATTTGCCAGTGGATGCTTTAGCAGAAGAAGCCCCAGAGTATCAAAAGGAACAAAAAGAACCCGCTCGTATACAAGACTTTAAACGTTTAACTCCCTTTAATCCAGAAATTAAAAAACCCGATGAAGTCTTACTTAAGTTGCTACAACAACCAACCATTGCGTCTAAAAAAGCAATCTTTGAAACCTATGATTCACAAGTTAGAACAAACACCGTGGTCGGACCTGGTAGTGATGCAGCTGTTTTAAGAGTGAGAGGAACAAATAAAGGCTTAGCCATGACGATGGATTGTAATAGTCGCTACCTTTACTTAAATCCAGAAGTTGGTGGACAAATGGCAGTGGCAGAAGCTGCTCGAAATATTGTGGCTAGTGGAGGACGTCCTCTTGCAATTACCGATTGTTTAAATTACGGCTCACCTGATAAACCAGAAGGCTTCTGGGAATTAAGTACGTCAGCAGATGGAATAGCTAAAGCGTGCCTGGAGTTAGAAACGCCAGTTATTTCAGGGAATGTTTCTTTATATAATGAAACCAATCAAAGAGCAGTTTACCCAACGCCAGTCATTGGGATGGTTGGACTCGTTGAAAATATGGACCATGTGACAACCCAAGACTTTAAAACAGCAGGTGATTTAGTATATGTGATAGGGGAAACGAAAGTTGATTTTAATGGATCTGAACTTCAAAAATTACTAACAGGAAAAATTGAAGGCGTTCTGAATACATTTGATCTAAAAAAAGAGAAACAAAATCAAGTAGCTGTTTTAGAAAGTATTCAAAAAGGCTTGGTTCAAAGCGCTCATGATTGTTCTGAAGGAGGGCTCGGTATCGCTTTAATGGAAGCATGTTTTAGAAATAACTTAGGCTTAGCAGGTGAATTTAAACAAGCAGCTCAGTTACTATTTTCTGAAACACCGTCACGTTTTGTGATATCAGTTAAGTTAGAGAATCGAGAAGTATTTGAATCGTTGATGGGAGAAAAAGCTGCTTTAATTGGAAAAGTGACAAGTGAACCAACGTTTAATTTAAGAACCAAGACAGACGAAATTAATGTGGATATAACAAAAGCCAAAGAACTTTGGGAGGAAGCTATCACATGTCTTATGAAGTAAAAAGTTTAAATGAAGAGTGTGGTGTTTTTGGAATTTGGGGACACCCAGAATCTTCAAGAGTGACTTATTTTGGGCTTCATTCATTACAACATAGAGGTCAGGAAGGTGCAGGGATTGTATCTAATGACCAAGGTATGCTAAAAGGTCACCGTGATTTAGGTCTACTTACTGAAGTTTTTGGGAAAGCTGAAAACTTAGAAAAATTAACAGGAAATGCAGCCGTTGGTCATGTGCGTTATGCCACTTCTGGTACTGGAGAAGTTAATAACATTCAACCTTTCTTATTTAAATTTTTTGATGGTGATTTTGCTTTAGCTCACAATGGGAATTTAACGAATGCAAAAACGTTACGTCATGAAGTAGAAAAAGAAGGTGGCATTTTTCATTCGAATTCTGACACTGAAATCTTAATGCATTTAATTAGGCGAAGTGAACAATCAAGTTTCAAAGAACGGTTAAAAGAAGCGTTGAACCAAGTTAAAGGTGGTTTTGCATATGTACTATTAACGGATGATGCGCTGTATGCAGCACTTGATCCTAATGCCTTTAGACCATTAGCAATTGGGCAAATGAAAAGCGGAGCTTATGTTGTAGCAAGTGAAACCTGTGCCCTTGATTCTGTCGGGGCTGATTTTGTTCGAGATGTTGAACCTGGAGAATTGATTACGATTAATGACGAGGGTATGACGATTGATACCTATACAGAACAAACCCAATATTCGATTTGTTCTATGGAATATATCTACTTTGCTAGACCTGATTCTAATATTAAAGGGATTAATGTTCATTCAGCTAGAAAGAAAATGGGGAAAACATTAGCTAAAGAAGCCCCAGTTGTGGCGGATATGGTGATTGGTGTACCTAACTCGTCTTTATCAGCGGCTAGTGGATACGCCGAAGAAAGTGGTATTCCGTATGAGATGGGCTTGGTGAAAAATCAGTATGTGGCTAGAACTTTTATCCAACCAACGCAAGAATTACGGGAAGAAGGTGTTCGAATGAAACTTTCAGCCGTTCGTGGTGTAGTTGAAGGGAAGAAAATTATCTTAGTGGATGATTCCATAGTTCGAGGAACAACGAGTCGTAGAATTGTTAAACTTTTGAAAGATGCTGGAGCAAAGGAAGTTCATGTCAGAATTTCAGCCCCTCCATTAAAATACCCTTGTTTTTATGGGATTGATATTCAAACGAAGAAAGAGTTAATTGCATCTAATCATTCGAATGAAGAAATCAGAGAAATAATTGAAGCTGACTCATTAGAATTTATAAGTGAGGAAGGGTTAATTAACTCAATCGGTCTTAATTTAGATGCGCCTTATTCAGGTCTTTGTATGGCCTATTTTAATGGCGATTACCCAACAGAACTTTATGATTACCAACAAAATCTAGCTAATTAAAGGAGCAAGTCAATGAAGAACGCCTATCAAAAAGCAGGAGTTAATGTAGAAGCTGGTTATGAAGTCGTAGATCGTATCAAGAAACACGCCAAAAGAACTGAACGTTTAGGTGTTATGGGCGGTTTAGGTGGTTTTGGTGGTGCTTTTGATTTAAGTAAACTAGGTGTTAAGGAACCCGTTCTTGTGTCAGGTACAGATGGTGTTGGGACAAAATTAATGTTGGCTATTGAAGCAAATAAACACGACACAATTGGGATTGACTGCGTTGCGATGTGTGTGAACGATATACTTGCTGCTGGAGCAGAACCTTTGTATTTTTTAGATTATTTAGCAACAGGAAAGACTAATCCAGAACAAGTGGAGCAAATAGTCGCAGGTATCGCAGAAGGTTGCTATCAAGGGAATATGGCGTTAATTGGCGGTGAAACAGCTGAGATGCCAGACATGTATGCCGATTCTGATTATGATTTGGCGGGTTTTGCGGTGGGTGTAGCTGAAAAAAGTCAGTTACTTGCTAAAGAAAAAGTTCAAACGGGAGATATCTTAATTGGTCTTGCGTCGAGTGGCATTCATTCAAACGGTTACTCATTGGTGAGAAAAATATTTTTTAAAGATAATGATTTTTCATTAACGGATAATTTACCAGAATTAGGAAATCAAACATTAGGTGCCGCTTTATTAGAACCGACAAGAATTTATGTTAAGAGTGTGTTACCACTGATAAAAAAATCATTAATTAATGGTATTTCTCATGTGACAGGTGGCGGATTTGTTGAAAATCTACCTAGAATGTTACCAGAGGATTTGGCTGTGGAAATTAATAAAGGAACTTGGGATGTTCCAGCTATTTTTTCTGTGATGAAAGAGTATGGTAAGTTGAAGGAAGCTGAAATGTACGAAATTTTTAATATGGGAATAGGGATGGTCTTGGCAGTTTCACCTGATAATCTATCAGAGGTAAAAGCAACACTTTTAAACATAGGAGAAGCACCTTTCGAAATCGGGAAAGTTGTTATTAAAGCTCAAAAAGAAATTATTTTTATTGAGGAAAATTGATGAGATTTGCTATCTTTGCTTCAGGAAATGGCTCAAATTTTGAGTCGATTGTCGAACAAGTGAAAGATCAGGTGATTCCTGGTGAATTGGCCTATTTATTTACTGATCAAGAATCGGCTTATGTGATTGAAAGAGCTAAAAAGTATCACATTCCTTATTACGTATTTCCTAAGACAAAAGAAATGTCTAAAGATAAATATGAAGCGCATATTTTAAATTTCCTCAAAGAAGAAGAAATCGAATTAATTATTTTAGCTGGCTACATGCGAATTATAGGTTCAACACTTTTAAAAGCATATCCGAACCGAATGATTAATTTACATCCTTCTTTGTTACCAAATTTTCCTGGAAAGCACGGGATTTATGATGCGTTTCATTCTGAGGTGAAGGAAACAGGGATTACGATTCATCTAGTAGATGATGGGATAGATACAGGTCCAATTATTTTCCAAAAAAGCTTGGAAAGAAATGAAGAAGAAACGCTTGAAGAATTAGAAAATCGAATTCATTCGTTAGAACACAGGTATTACCCAAAAATTATTGCAGATTTTATAAGGGAGAACGAAAAATAATGACAAAAAGAAGAGCGTTGATTAGTGTTTCGGATAAAACTGGAATTATCGAGTTTTCTAAAGAATTGATCGCACTAGGATTTGAGATTGTTTCAACAGGAGGAACACAAAAAGTGTTATCTGAAGCTAATGTGACAACTATTGGGATTGAAACAGTGACGAATTTCCCTGAAATGTTAGATGGTCGTGTGAAAACACTTCATCCCAAAATTCATGGTGGATTATTAGGTAAAAGAAGTGACCCCACGCATGTAGAGACAATGAAACATCATGAAATCAACCCGATTGATCTAGTCTGTGTTAATCTTTATCCCTTTAAAGAAACCATTCAACAACCAAATGTAACAGAAGGCGAAGCCATTGAAAATATTGATATCGGTGGGCCTAGTATGCTACGTAGTGCTAGTAAAAATTTTGAAAGTGTCACAGTTGTTATTGATCCTTGTGACTATAAAAAAGTGATAGAACAGCTGAAAGAAGAAGGCAACACAACGGTTAAAGTTCGTAAAGAATTAGCGGCCAAAGCATTTTGTCACACAGCTAGCTACGATGCTTTAATTGCAGATTATTTAACAAAACAAGTGAATGAGTTAAATCAAGAATCATTAACGTTAACGTTTGATTTAAAACAAGAACTACGATACGGTGAAAATGGGCATCAAAAAGCAAGTTTTTATGGTTCAGCTGTTCCTAGTCCTTTTTCGATTGCTTCAGCTAAACAATTGCACGGAAAAGAGTTGTCATATAATAATATTAAAGATGCCGATGCTTGTTTGCGAATAATCAGTGAATTTAGTATTCCAACGGCAGTAGCGGTTAAACATATGAATCCATGCGGTATTGGAAATGGTTCAACGATTTATAATGCTTTTATGAATGCTTACAAAAGCGATCCTATTTCTATTTTTGGTGGAATTATTGCCCTTAATCGAGAAGTTGATCTAAAAACAGCAGAAGAATTAGGTCAAATTTTCTTAGAAATTGTTATTGCACCAAAATTTACAGAAGAAGCTTTAGCTGTTTTAAGCCAAAAGAAAAATATCCGCCTATTAGAACTGAATATGGCAGAACAAAAAGATATAGCTGAAAAAGAATATGTGTCAGTTTTAGGTGGCTTATTAGTCCAAGAAATGGATACGTTAGTTGAGGATGAAACAACCTGGAAAATAGTAACGAAACGTCAACCGTCTCATCAAGAATTAGAAGCAATGATTTTTGCCAATAAATGTGTGAAACATGTTAAAAGTAATGCGATTGTTTTAGCCAATAATACAAGAACTCTAGGAATTGGCGCTGGACAAATGAACCGAGTTGGCTCAGTAGAAATTGCCATTAAGCAGGGTCAAGCATATCTGGAAGAGGCAGTTCTTGCTAGTGATGCATTTTTTCCGATGTCTGACAGTGTGGAATTAATTGGACAGAGTGGTATTAAAGCAATTATTCAACCAGGTGGAAGTATCAAAGATCAAGAATCTATTGATATGGCAGATAAATACGGTATTGCAATGATTTTCACTAATGTAAGACATTTCAAACATTAAAAGGAGCTAATGATGAAAAGAAAAATATTAGTTATTGGTAGTGGTGGACGAGAGCATGGGATTTGTAAAAAATTACTTGAAAGCCCTAAAGTTGAAACTGTTTTTTGTGCAAAAGGAAATGCCGGCATGTTATTTGATGGTATTAAAATAGTTGATATTTCCGAAGAAGCTCATGAGGAATTGATTGCTTTTTCTAAAAAAATGGCAATTGATTGGGTTTTAGTGGGACCAGAAGTTCCGTTGATGAATGGCATAGTAGATGATTTTAAAGAGGCTGGCATTAAAATTTTTGGACCAAGTAAAGCGGCAGCTTTGATTGAAGGATCAAAAGAATTTGCTAAAAAAATAATGATTAAATACGATATTCCAACAGCAAGCTATCAAGGTTTTTCAGATTATACTGAAGCGCTAGAATATGTTAAAAAAAATAAGTTACCGATTGTTATTAAAGAGGATGGGCTTGCAGCTGGCAAAGGTGTAACGATTGTCTATACGTTAGCAGAAGCCGAGGCTGTTTTAAAAACGGTTTTAGTGGATGCTTCATCACGAGTAGTCATTGAAGAGTTCTTAGTTGGGAAAGAATTTTCATTATTGTCCTTTGTTAATGAAACAGGATTTTATCCGATGGTTGCAGCAAAAGATCATAAAGCGATTTTTGATGATGATAAGGGCCCGAATACTGGTGGAATGGGTGCGTATAGTCCTGTTGATTATGTGACAAAGGAAGTAGAAGAAACAGTCATTCAGGATATTATTCAACCGACAATTGAAGGCATGAAAAAAGAAGGGATTCCTTTTGAAGGTATTTTATATACGGGCCTAATCTTAACGAATGACGGTCCTAAAGTGATTGAGTATAATGCTAGGTTTGGAGATCCAGAAACGCAAGTCTTGCTTGAACGATTAGACTCCGATTTTTGTTTGGTAATTGAGTCATTATTAAATCAAGAAAAAGTGGAGATTGAGTGGAAAAAAGAGGGTATAAGTCTTGGTGTAGTTGTAGCGGCAAAAGGATACCCAGGTATTTATGAAAAAGACATTGAAATTCCTCGTTTTGATGCAGAACACGACGTTAAAATTATCTATTCAGGTGTCAGTAAAAATGGCGATACGTTAGTTTCTAATGGTGGACGCGTTTTTCTAGTTGCCATTACTGAAGGTTCTCAAGAAATAGCATATAAAAAATTATATAAATGGCTGGAAACTCAAAAATTAACGAATTTTTATTATCGAAGTGATATTGGTAAAGAAGAGCATAAAAATAATAACAAATAGAAAAGACTTCCGTTAGTAAATTCTAACGGTTTTTTTCATTTTTAGACTATTGTCCATGAAGTTTGGGACGATTTAAGAACACGAAAATAGATATAAGTGACAAAAAATATAATTAGAAGAGGAATTAGTGGGATTATCTTTGATAAAGGGTAGGTAAGGGTTTACTCATTAGACAGAAAAAAGAAGAGTCAACCGAATTGTTTTTAGTGAATTTTTGAAGGAAATAGCGTATAATGGTGAAAAGTGTGGGAGGCCAAGATGTGTCTCCTATTTTTTATGAAAGGAAGTCACTATGTTTGAAAAATATAAACCAACATGGATGATTGAAGCCATTTATGATATTACACCTAGTCAATTGAAGGACCACGGGATTGAAGCGGTATTAACTGATTTAGATAACACGTTAATTGCTTGGAATAATCCAGATGGGACACCTGAATTGTTAACTTGGATTGAAACAATGAAAGCTGCTAATATTCCTGTGATTGTTGTGTCTAATAATAAAGCATCGCGAGTGGATCGTGCTGTGAATCATTTAGGCCTTGAATACGTATCACGGGCAATGAAACCATTCCAAAAAGGCTTTAATGAAGTTGAAAAAAGATATAACTTACCAAATGATAAATTAATTATGGTAGGTGATCAGTTGATGACGGATATTAAAGGTGCTAATAGTGCTGGTATTAGAAGTGTGCTCGTTAAACCAATTATCGAAACAGACGCTTGGAACACGAAGTTCAATCGAACAATGGAGAAAAAGATAAAAAGGTATTTACATAAAAAACACTCAGATATGAAATGGAGGAAATCACTTAATGACTGAGGAAATACGTTGTATTGGTTGTGGGACAGTTATTCAGACAGAGGACAAAGAAGGACTTGGTTATACACCAAATTCTGCTCTTGAGAAAGGCTTAGAAAGTGGCGATGTTTATTGCCAACGTTGTTTTAGATTAAGACACTATAACGACATTCAGGATGTGGCTATTACAGATAAAGAATTTCTAGCGCTTTTAAATGGTATTGGGGATGCTGACGCATTAATCGTTAATGTTGTTGATATTTTTGATTTTAATGGAAGTTTAATTCCAGGTTTACACCGTTTTGTGGGAAATAACCCTGTGTTGTTAGTTGGAAATAAAGTTGATATTTTACCTAAATCCTTAAAGAAGGGTAAAATGACACAATGGATGAAAGAAAGAGCTTTTGAAGTTGGTTTAAGACCAACAGAAGTAACTTTAACAAGTGCTAAAAGCGAATCAGATATTGAAGAGTTACTTGAATTAATCGAGGAACACCGTGCAGGACGTGATGTGTATGTTGTTGGAGTAACAAACGTTGGTAAATCAACATTAATTAACGCTATTATCAATCATTCAGCGGGAGTTAAAGATTTAATTACCACGTCACAATTTCCTGGAACAACGTTAGATAAGATTGAAATTCCTTTAGAGGATGGTCGTTTCTTAATCGACACACCAGGAATTATTCACCGTCATCAAATGGCACATTATTTAGGTAAAAAAGATTTAATGCTTGTTTCACCAAAAAAAGAAATTAAGCCAAAAGTTTACCAATTAAATGCTGGTCAGACATTATTCTTAGGTGGTTTAGCACGTTTTGATTTTATTCAAGGAAATAAACAAGGATTTATTACGTATGTTTCTAATGACTTGATAATCCATCGTACGAAGTTAGAATCAGCAACTGAATTCTATGAAAAACATGCAGGTGGATTACTACAGCCACCACGAGAAAATGAACTAGGTGAGTTTCCAGAACTTGTTCGCTTTGAATTTTCAGTGAAGGAAAAAACTGATTTAGTATTTTCAGGACTTGGCTGGGTAACTATTCCAGATGCAGGTGTTGTAGCTGGTTGGGCGCCAAAAGGTGTTGACGTGATTCAAAGAAAGTCACTAATTTAAAAATAGAAGAGGTAAGAGAAATGAAATTAAGAGGAAAACAAAAACGCTTTTTAAGAAGCGAAGCACATCATATGAGTCCATTGGTTCAAATTGGGAAAAATGGTATCAGTGAAACATTACTTGATCAAGTAGATGATTTACTTGAAAGAAGAGAACTAATTAAAGTAAACTTATTACAAAATACAGATGAAGCAGCAAAAGATGTGGCTGCCGTTTTTGAAGAAACACTTCATTGTGAAGTTGTACAAGTGATTGGCCGTATCTTAGTTGTTTATCGTGAGTCATCTAAAGAGAAATTCCAAAAAGTCTCTAAACAAGTTCAATCAATTTAATTGTGGTGAACGTATGAAATCAAAAATCAATCTAATGACGCATACTCAAGCAAACTTACGGTCAACTTCTTCCAAAAGAAAAAGAGTTGGGATCTTAGGTGGGGGATTTAATCCTATTCATATGGGACACTTAATAATGGCAGATCAAGTGTGCCACCAATTAGCATTAGATAATTTTTTTCTAATGCCGTCGTATGAATCACCGCATGTTGATAAAAAAGAAACCATTGATTCTAATGAACGTGTTCAAATGTTGAAATTAGCTGTGGAAGATAATCCAAACTTGGGTATAGAATTAGCTGAAATTAACAGAAAAGGTAAAAGTTATACCTATGATACGATGAAAAAATTAGTTGAAGCTAACCCGGATACAGATTATTATTTTATCGTTGGTGGAGACATGGTTGAGTATTTACCTAAATGGTATAAGATTGATGAATTGATGAAGATGATTCAATTTGTCGGTGTGGAACGAAAGGGGTCTAGTAAAGAAACCTCGTATCCAATTATCTGGGTAGACTTGCCGTTGATTGAAATTAGTTCTAGTGATATTCGTAAAAAAATTGCCTCGAATTGTTCAGCAAAGTACTTTTTACCTGAGAATGTGTTAAACTATATTCATAAAAAAGGATTGTATCAAAATGGAGTACAGTAACCAATATACGAAACATACAAGAGTTGAGTTAATCAAATTAGTTTCTGCTCAAATGAGTGACAAACGATTTCAACATGTTTTAAGAGTTGAGAAAAAAGCTCTTGAGCTTGCTGAAACGTATGGTGTTGATTTGGAAAAAGCAAGTATCGCTGCTTTAACCCATGATTATGCAAAAGAAAGACCAGATGAAGAAATGATAACTTTCATTAGACAGTCAGAAATTGATAATGATATTATTCGATATGGTAATAACATATGGCATGGTATTGTAGGTGCTCGCTTAGTTTTAAAAGAGTTGGGTATTTCCAATCAAGATATACTGAAGGCTATTGAATCACACACAACAGGTAGCCAGTCTATGAGTGAACTAGAAAAAGTTATCTATGTGGCGGATTATATTGAAGAGGGTCGTAATTTTCCTGTAGTGGAAGAGGCTCGCCTTGTAGCAAACAGAAATTTAGATGAAGCTGTTGCTTTTGAAACAAAGCACACGCTGCTTTATTTAATAAATAATCAAAATAAAATTTACCCCAAAACATTAGAAACATATAATGCTTGGGTCGTGAGATAAAAATAGGAGGAATTATTATTAATAGTAATAATATATTAGAATTAGTCGTTAAAGCAGCTGATTCAAAACGTGCAGAAGATATAGTAGCATTAAACGTAGCAGAGGTTTCTTTATTAGCAGATTATTTTGTCATCTGTCATGGTAATAGTGACAAACAAGTGATGGCAATCGCAAATGAAATAGTAAGTTTATCTCAAAAAAGTCAAATCGAAGTAAAACGTGTCGAAGGTAAAGAATCAGCTCGTTGGATCTTAATTGATTTAGGCGATGTAATTATTCATGTTTTCCATAAAGAAGAAAGAGAATTCTATAATCTTGAAAAATTATGGTCAGATGCACCACTTGTTAATATTACAAGTATGGTTGACTAGGCATGGCAAGTTATGAAACATTTGCAAAGATTTATGACGAAGTAATGGATGAAAATCTATACTTAGATTGGCTAGAATTTACGTGTCGTCATCTTGAAAAAAGACAGCAAAAAGTCTTAGAACTTGCTTGTGGGACAGGAATTCTATCAGTTGAATTAGCTAATTTAGGTTTTAATGTCTGTGGATTAGATTTATCCGAAGAGATGGTAACTTTAGCTAAAAAAAGAATAACTTCAGAAGATGAAAAATTATCTTTTAAAACAGGAGATATGCTTCAACTAGACGAAAAAAATAGTTATGATGCTGTGACTTGTTATTCGGACTCAATTTGTTATATGCCTGATGAAAAAGCAGTAGGTCAAGTTTTTTCAGGTGTCTATGATAGTTTAAAAGAAAATGGAACGTTTATTTTTGATGTTCATTCAACTTTTCAGATGGAAGAATCTTTTTCAGAATACAGTTATCATTATCAAACAGATGAATTTGCCTTTCTTTGGGAAAGTTATCCAGGAGATTATGAGTACAGTGTTGAACATTTTCTAACATTCTTTGTGTCAGATAAGCAAGGAAAATTTGAGCGTTTTGATGAACTTCATGAAGAACGGACTTATGATATTTCAACTTATCAAGCATTGATTAAAGCTGCTGGTTTTAAATCAGTTGAAGTTTATGCTGATTTTGAAGATGTTGCCCCAAGTGAGGAATCAAATCGTTGGTTCTTTGTTTGTCAAAAATAAAAAACTAATATTATAAGTAAAGCTGTGTTATCTTTAACTAAAAGGTAACCAGCTTTTTTAAGGATGTGAAAAGATGAAAAGTTGTGGAGTAGTAGTAGAATATAATCCTTTCCATAATGGTCATAAATATCATTTAGAACAAGCTAGAGAGAAATCACAAGCTGAAGTTATTGTTGCAGTCATGAGTGGTAATTTTTTACAGCGAGGAGAACCAGCTGTGATAGATAAGTGGTTAAGAGCGAAAGAAGCATTAAGTAATGGAGCGGATTTAGTGATAGAGTTACCATTTGCCTATGCTGTGCAGTCTGCTGATTACTTTACAAGAGGGAGTGTCAAAATTCTCCAAGAATTAAAAGTGGATAGTTTGTGCTTTGGTACAGATAGTAATGAATCAGTTGATTACGAGTCTTTTGGTCGCTTTCATAACGAAAATATTAGTAGAATTAATCAAAAATATCAAGAAATTAAAAATAATGGAAACAACTATCCACAATTGATGACTCAAGTTTATCGAGAACTCTATCCAGAATGGCAACTTGATTTTTCTTCACCTAATCATATTTTAGGCATGGGATATGCTAAAGAAAATGCGAAGTATAATCAACCAATGAGGTTATATCCGATTCAAAGAGTGGGGAATAATTATCATGATACAGAAGTTAGTCATCAAAAGTTTGCTAGTGCAACGTCAATTAGGGAAAAAATTTTATCAGATCAGCTACTAGAGTTAGGAAATTTAGTTCCAAGAGAGACCTATCAAGATTTGGAAAAAAATTATTTGATTAACTGGGAAAATGCCTGGCCATATTTAAAGTATCAATTAACCATTCAATCTGTGGAAGACTTAAGAAGTTGTTATCAAATGGTTGAAGGTTTAGAATATCGTTTAAAAGAAGGCGCATTATCTTCTGAAAGTTTTCATGAATTTGTTCAAAAAGTTAAGAGTAAACGATATACTTGGACGAGAATTCAGAGATTATGTACTTATGTATTACTTCAAGTTAAACAAGAAGAAATTGAACAGGTGTGGGAGAATACATGCTTAAGAATATTAGGTTTTACCGACAAAGGCAGACAGTTTTTAAAGAATCAAAAAAAAGAAATAGTGTTTCCGATGGTTACAAATATTAATAAAAAAAATGAGTCTTATCTTAGTTTAGATATCAGAGCAGGTCAGTTATATTCTATGCTTGGTAAGAGTGATGTTCACCAAGATTACTACAGAGCACCTATTTATTTGAAGGAGGAATAAGAAATGAAAGTTGTATTTCATATTGATAAACCAGAAAAATGGCAGACAGTTTTAAGCAATATTATTAATTTATTGGAATCAGGTAAAAAAGATATTAGGCGGGTTGAAGTAGTCGCAAATGGTAAGGCTGTATTAGGATATATAGATTCAAATTTAGCAATTCCAATGCATGAATTAACTGAATTAGGTGTTCGTTTTAGTAGCTGTCAAAATGCGATGAACGCTAATGAAGTAGATAAAATAAGCATTCATCCATTTATTAAAGTTGTTCCAGCAGGTGTTTTACGTTTAGTGGAATTACAAACAGCTGATTATGCTTATATCAAACCATAAAAAATAGTTTAATTTAAAGAATACTCTAACCAACATGAAAATCAGAAATTTGATTTTTATGTTGGTTTTTTAAAATAAAACAATGTGTAATACGATATATTTTTATTGTTTTACGATAAAAATATATTGACTTGCGGATTTGCAGATGATATATTTATTTCATCAAATAAAAGAAAGCAGGAATAAAAAATGATGAAAAATAATCAATCACCTAAACTAACAATCATGTCTATTACATTATTAATAATTGGAGCAAGTTGTCTCTTTATCAAAAATTTCTTACCTGAATACGTAAATAATCAGGGAGTTTTAATTGAACCGTACTTTTTCCTAATTCCTATTGGCTTTTTTATTGTATTTATTGCCTTAATAATAGGGGCGATAGCTTTTATTAATAATATGATTAAATTGAAAAAATAGTACCTGATAGTGTGCCAAAAACAGACCAGAAAAATAGTCTAGAAGTATACTAAGAGGTTGGTACGTGATTATGATATAATAGAAACCAACCTCATAAGGAGTTAGAAAATGACAATAAAAAAAATTAATCTATTTTTTAAATCAATTATCACTATTTTAGGATTAAGTGGTACGGGTATATTATTAATTGTAGGACCAAGAATCAGTGATTATCTAGAAACCACAACTTTCGAAAAATTAATCTTAGGTCTACTATGGATAACAGCGATTCCCGTTGTATTTATTCTTTTTAAACTTTGGAAAATTAGTTCGGATTTGTTAAAAGCAGATATATTTTCAGAAAAAAATAGCCAACGACTAATCCAAATAGCCTATGCCAGTTTAATTGAAAGTGGTATTTATGGTATTGGGATTATTATCGGATTATTTGAGCTAAAAGGAAATTATCCCTTCTTTTTAATTTGTTCCTTTTTCTTTTTTGTTGGATTGACACTCTCAGTCATTGCCTCACTATTATCCTATATATTTAAAGTGGCAGGTAATCTAAAAACGGAGAATGATCTAACTATTTAAAAGAAAAGGAAGTGCTGAAAAATGCCGATTCGAGTTAATTTAGATGTGATGCTTGCTAAAAGAAAAATGTCAGTGACTGAGTTGTCTGAGCATGTGGGCATCACGATGGCTAATCTTTCTATTTTAAAAAATGAAAAAGCAAAAGCTGTGAAATTTTCGACTTTAGAAAAGATATGCGAAGTACTTGATTGCCAACCAGGAGATATTTTAGAATATGAAAAAAGCGAGTGAGAACCAAGTTGAAAAAACTTGAGTCTCACTCGTTTTTATTGATGTTTAAAATTAATATGACGTTGCGTACACCAGTTGACTAAATCAGGTGAGAGAATGATAGGTTTTCTCTCAATTTCAACAATATTTTTAGCGCCTATCATCGTCATCAAGAAAGTTAATTCTTCTTTCCAACTTTCTATTTGTTCGATAGATACTTGATTACCTTTAGTTAGAATCATGTGTAAAAATTCTCCGGAAATCCCAACAGCTTTGGCACCAAGACCAAAAGCGGCAAGCATTTGAAGGGGATTCTTTATACCTCCAGAAGCGATAAAATCAGCTTGTTTTCGGTAAAAATGAGCTTCTAGTAAAGATTCAGCAGTTGTTTGTCCCCAATTCAGTAAATAATCAAATTCTTTATGATCTCGACGTTCGTTTTCGATATGGATAAAATTTGTACCACCTCGACCACTGACATCAATCACATCCACCCCAATATCAAGTAGTTGTTGAATGGTTTCTTTTGACATGCCAAATCCGACTTCTTTAACGATAATCGGCGTTTGAATGTTTTTAACAATTCTTTCAATGTTACTCAGCCAATTAGTAAAATCACGATCACCTTCTGGCATTACTAGCTCTTGTGGCGTGTTGACGTGAATTTGCAGAGCGTTAGCTTCTAATAAATCGACCGCACGTTTAGCACTATCTACAGAATGATGAGCGCCCAAATTAGAAATGATTAAACCATTTGGATTATTTTTTCTAACGACCTTAAAACTTTCAACAGTACTAGGTTCTTTAAGAGCAACACTGACAGAACCAACAGCCATTGCTAAATGGGTTTCTTTGGCAATCATTGCTAGATTTTGATTGATAACATGCGCTTTTTCACTACCACCAGTCATAGCATTTATGAAGAAAGGATAGTCTAATGAAAGACTACCCAAAGTTGTATTTAGTTTTACATCATCTGTTTTGATTTCGGAAAAAGATTGATGAATAAAACGGACCTCATCTAATCCATTTGAAGAAGTTTCATTGTACTGCATCTCAGCTAAATGAATGTGTTGATCTTTTCGATTCCAATGAGTTGTCATTCTTAGTCCTCCCACATAATTGATGAATAATCAGTTTTTTCTTCTTTGTAAACTTGTAGAGGTAAATTTACAATCCCTTGTTCACGCCAATTATTAACCATAGGCAAAATTTCATCATGTTGATTAAATAGAACAATCCCACAATCACCACCACCAGCACCAGAAGACTTAGCAGCGCCATTGAAATTTTCGGCAATTGTACAAAGATCTGTCAACGCTTGAGTTTCGATATCAACACCACTTTTTTGTGCTAATGATTTTAATAAATCACGATTGATTCGAATCCCTGTTTGGATTTTTTCAATATCTTTGTTTTTAAAAGCGCTAATAATAGAAGTGACGCACTGATTACTATCGAGTAGGAATTGTCTATAAAAACCATTCATTTCATTTTGTTCATCATTTAATTGATCAACAAGAGAAGTGGTAGAAGCAGGCGAGCCTGTCCAACCAATTAAAAGTCTTAAATCAGCAGGAGCTTTAAGTGGCTCAATCATTAATTTAGGCCATTCTTGTAAAAGAAGAGAATTAATTTCTTCACCTTCTGCTAATTGTTCAAGGACCCATTCTCTTTCAAAACAAGCATAGGCAATCCAGCCCCCATAAGAACTTGCAGCTAAGTCACCAAAAGAGCCGTTACTGTTTAGAGATAAGTGGGTAATGGCAGCTAGTTTATAAAGTAATTCTGAATCATAAGTAATCTTATAAAGTGATAATATGGCTTTAATTGTTGCAATCGTTACAGCACCGCTTGAGCCTAAACCGTATTTACGACCATCTTTATTATCTAATTCACTTTCGATAGTTAGATCAAAATATTTTAAGTCATAATTTAATTCTTGTAGGTATTGCTCTACAATGGTTACTGATTTAGTTATATATGAGAAGGGATTTTCTCTTTCATCAATATAAAACTTACCGTTTTTTCTTGTCCACGGAATTGAAATACCGTTGGAGTAGCTTGAACAAATACTACCTTGCTTGTCAGCTTCTTCAAGTGTCACGGTAATGAATTGATCCAGGGCTACAATGAGTGCAGGATGTCCGGGCTCAAGAACAGCATATTCTCCCGCAATATATAATTTTCCTGGAGCACTTGCTTTTATCAAAAAAATCTCTCCTTTAATAATTCCATTCTGATCTATTTAATAATCTGATTCCTTCACCAATCTGAGAAGGAATGATTTGTTCTTCTTTAAATTCTTCTAATAGAAGTTGTTCTATTTTTAACATATCCGATTGTCTACATAACACTTTGACGTTCGGACCAGCATCCATTGTAACATAGCATGGAATGCCTGTCTCACGAATTTCTTTGACTTTCTGGATGGCTTTTACACTGTCTGGTTCCCAATAAGAAATTGGCGGAAAAGCTCCTAGCATAGTCGCATGCATTTTCATTCCGTTGGATTCTGTAATTTCACCTAATTGGATAAAATCTCGATTTTTAATTGCTTCTTTCATTTTTGTAAGGTCTGAGGTAGCTGTTTCGACCCAAGAAGAATAAAAGGGCGATGTTTTAATTGTTTGTTTCATCCCGACACGACTTGATAATTTTTTGCGACCTGTATTGACAGCAATAACGATCATCCCAATGTCCCATGAAGCATCATCAACAGGGATTGCATGACTTGAACCTGTTTCATCATCATTGCCCATAAACCACTCAACAAAGCCCCCGTAGACACTCCTAGTGGCACTACCGCTTCCTTGTCTAGCGAAAGTAGATAAAGTTTTCAAATCTAAGTTAAGGTCAATCGCCTGATTCATTGCTCCAGCTAAAGCTGAAAAAGCAGAAGCAGAAGAGGCTAAACCGGCAGCAGTCGGAACATGATTATAACTCTTTACACACGCTTTTGTCTCAATATTAGCTAAATTCCTAAACAAATTTAAGAATTCTGTAATCTTTTGCGTTTCCTCTGTCCCTTGTTTAGTATCATCTAAGTAGAACTCATCTGAAGTAAATTTGTCATCTAAAACAACTTCAGTATCAGTATAAAAAGCATCTAGAGTTAATGAAAGGCTACTATTCATTGGTAAGAATAGTTCTTCATTTCGTTTTCCCCAATATTTAATTAAAGCGATATTTGTATGTGCACGGCATCGGCCAGTTGATCTCATTTAAATTCCTCTTCTCATGTCGTAAACCCAAGTTGTTTTAGCACCATTGTCTGTTAACGCTTGAGCGATTTTCTCAGCACCTATTCTATCATGGGTCAAGGCAATCATACAACCACCACGACCGCCACCAGTTAACTTAGCACCTATTGCTCCATTTTTTTCTGCCGTTTCGACTAATTGATTTAATTCAGGACTAGAAACCCCAAGTTCACTCAAAAGTTGGTGAACGTTTGACATAGTTAAGCCTAGTTTTGTAGCTTCATTATTTTCTAAAAAGTAGCGTCCTTTTTTTGCTAGTTCTCCAAGTTGATCAATTCTTTTTTTTGTATTTACCGAATCGGTTTTAGTTAATTTTTTTGAAATACTAGTGACAGCTTCTTTTGTTTGCCCAGTTTTTCCAGTGTCTCCTACGACTAAAAAAACATCTAAATTTAATTTTAAAGCTTCAAAAGGTTGTCCTTTAGTATAGTAGTAAGGAGATGAACTGCTTGTCATTAGAGCATCTAACCCACTGGGATTTCCATGAGCAATCTTTTCAGAAATATCAACGATTGAAAGTAAATTCTCTTGAGTTAACGCTATATTAAAAAAATCAAATAAAGCTCGTGTTGTAGCGACTGAAACAGCAGCACTTGATCCCATACCACGTTCAGCAGGGATTTGACTTTCGATTCTAATATCAAGAGGATAATTTTCTTTATTTAATTGTTTCAGTGTGACACGAATTGTTTCTTTTAAACTCTCTAATAGTTCTGGCATATCCTCTAATAGACCTTGATAAAATTCACAACTGATCACTGTTTGATCACTTGTTTCTTTAACTACTGTGGAAACTTTGGCAGCAGGAAAAGGAATAGCGATAGATGGTTGATTATAAACAACAGAATGTTCTCCTAAAAGAATGATTTTAGCATTTGATTCACCAACACCTTGCGTTTCGTTTTTCATAGTCGTCGCTCCCTTTATTTATTACTAATAATTTGAATGATAAATGGTGCTGCATAAAGTGCCATAAACTGAACACCATAGCTTACACCCAACCGGTTTAGTGTACCACAGATAATACCAATTAATAAAACGCCAAATATATTTATTAAACCTGCATCAATGTAAGCTAGTAAAAAAACAAGAGCGATAAATAAAGCAAGTAAACTTTCATGTGGAATTTTAGTTAAAACGAAAGAAGTAAGTTTTTCAGAAAGTTTTGTTGCAATAAAGTAAACCAGTAAAAGAGCTATTAAACTGCCAATTACAAAGGCAGTGATTAACTGTGGTTGAGAATAAGCTTGAGTAATTGTTGCACCAATTTTAAAGACCGGAGGCGATTCAAAGAAAGCAGCACCGGGACCAATTGCAGTTGGGGCTAAAGGAATTCCGATAGCAACAATTGAAATTAAAAGACCTGAAATATAAGTTCCTTGAGCTAAAGCATTCATGGTTGTTACTGTAAGCTCAGCTCTTTTTAGTTCATCTGATTCTCTTTTTCCAACTGCTTCTCCTATAAGTAAAATTAACCCTACTGGACTTAAAACGAATAAAAAGTTAGCGACAAAAGTTGATAGGCTAGCAAAAATTGTTTCTTTCTTTGTTAGTGACTGCTTACTTTTTTTAATAGTAGGTAGTGTGATATTTTTCATAGAAGTCACAGTGACTTTGTCTAATTCTTTCTTTTGTAATAAGGATAGGAGAGAAAGGATTAGTGGAGCAACTGTAATACCTAGAAAAAAAGACGTAGTGATATTTTTATCTACTGGGACAGCGCCACTTTCCCAATACAGATGTCGAATCCCTTGAAATAGCATTGCTAAAGGAACAATACTGATCAGAGACAAAATTTTAGCTGAACTTAATAGAGATAAAAAAATAGCTCCACCAATAAATAGCCAACTAGCATAGGATGTAATGGTTGTCGCAAAGGGTGCGATTAAGTTAGCGATAATAATGCTAACCATTAAAGAAACAAGAACGCCAATCACGCTAGCACGGGCTATTTTTTTAATCACTGCACTAGTTCGACCGTGTTTTTTTATGATTAAAGCGTGCTCAATCATGGGAGCAGAGAGAACACCACCAGGCAAACCGGCAATCAAGGTCGGGATAGCGTTCATTAAATTTAGTGTGACACAGGCAGCAATAAAAAAAGTTAATACGATAATAGGTTTAATACCACCTAAGATAAGAGCGAGGGTTACAGGCATTAAAACGCTAGTTTCATCTGTTCCAGGGATTAACCCGATGAAAGAATAGAGAATTACGGCTAAAATACTGGCAGTTATCATTTCGATAATTAAATTAGTTGTCATCATCTGTCCCCTTAGAGGATGTGACATTATCATGAAGAATTCTTTTTGGTTTAATGAAAAATGAATTTATGGTAAAAGCAATAATAGCACCTACTAGTCCGAAAAATAGTTGTTGCGTGGGACTATTTTTATCTGCAAGAGCATAGAGCCCCATCGTTAAAATGATAGAGATTAAAAGAGCTTTTATTAAATCAAGTATACCAACGATATCTCCCCAAATTGTAATTAAACGTTGCTTTTTCATGTTATTCTCCTTTTAATAAAATGTTTGTTATTTAATAATAACTAAAAGATGAGAATGAAGATACATTTAAATAGAGTTTTTATAAATTCTTACAGGATTTTCATTCTATTTCCATAAAAGATTAAAAAAAAATGAGAATTTAAAGATGAATTGTGATAAACTAATAAAAAAGTTTGGAAGGTGGAATGTACTATGGTAGACATTAAATGGGATGAATTAGGATTTTCTTATATCAA
Source organism: uncultured Vagococcus sp. (assembly GCA_963517295.1). Lineage (GTDB taxonomy): Bacteria > Bacillota > Bacilli > Lactobacillales > Vagococcaceae > Vagococcus. Next base: position 1,001 of record CAUQFM010000002.1, on the reverse strand, counting down.
AACACCACTAAGATATCTTTCGTATTGGAAAGATGGTAGCTGGGATGAAGGTATTATGACTGAGGATAATCAGTTGCATATTAGCGAAGGCTCTCCAGCTATTCACTATGGTCAACAGTGTTTTGAAGGATTAAAAGCATATCGAGCTAATGACGGATCGATTAATTTATTTAGAGTGGAAGAAAATGCCAAACGAATCAATCAAAGTGGGCGTCGTTTAATGATGCCTCATATGCCTGAAGATAAATTCATTGATGCAGTAAAAAAAGTTGTGGCAGCTAATCATGAGTATGTTCCGCCTTACGGTTCTGGAGGCACACTTTACCTCAGACCAATAATTATTGGCGTAGGTGATTCAATCGGTGTTGCCCCGGCGCAAGAATATATCTTTACTGTTTTTTGTATGCCAGTAGGCCCTTATTTCAAAGGTGGAATGAAACCAACTAATTTTATGATCTCTGATTATGATAGAGCGGCTTCAGCGGGAACTGGTGCTGTTAAAGTTGGTGGGAATTATGCAGCGAGTTTATTACCAGGTACAGAAGCAAAAGAGAGATCATTTTCTGATTGTATTTATCTTGACCCAGCCACACACACTAAGATAGAAGAAGTAGGGGCAGCTAACTTTTTTGGTATTACAAAAGATAATCGCTTTATTACCCCAATTTCACCATCTATTTTACCAAGTATTACGAAATACTCATTACTGTACTTAGCTAAAGAACGTTTAGGTATGGAAGCGGTCGAGGGCGATTGCTACGTAACTGAGCTTGATCAATTTAGTGAGGCGGGAGCTTGTGGAACAGCGGCGGTGATTTCTCCGATTGGTGGGATTCAACTGGAAGATGATTTCCATGTCTTTTATTCTGAAACAGAAGTAGGTCCTGTAACCAAACGCCTATACGATGAATTAACAGGCATTCAATTTGGTGATATTGAAGCACCAAAAGGTTGGATTACAAAAGTAGAGTGGTGAAAAAATCGTTTTGCTCTGAGTAAGT
>CAUQFM010000001.1:0-71085 GCA_963517295.1 uncultured Vagococcus sp. | reverse complement strand
GATACGCTCTTTAACTTTCTGTACTCTCAATTTCTTTGCCTAAAAAGTAGGAAATAGCTGTTCTTATAACCACTATTCCAGCTAGTATTAAGATATCTTCAAAAGAAGGATTTAAAATAGTTTCAATAATATCTGAAGCAATCAATACTTCTAAACTAAGTAAGATATAGGAACCTAAATATATTTTCACAGAGTTATTCTTTTTGGATGTCACTAAACGATCTTCTTGTTTAAATTCGTTCCTGAAAAAATCAATCATTGCTTTTACTACACCAAATAAAAGAATCACTACCGAAAAAGTATTTAAAATTAAAATAATATAATGAACCATCATTGCAAGCATAATCAAACTCCTTTTTAATTTTAAATAAAATAAAAAAGGCTACAAAACGTCAGCCTCTTTTTTGTTTATACGAGTATTCTTTAATAGTCAAGAGATAAAAAGTCTGCTCTAACTTTTATAGTCTGGGTTCAAATGGCAGCTCCTCCAGTTACTCAGAGCTAAGCGCCATCCTCACCAATCTATTTTATTCGTGAGTTTCTTCTTCGTCTTCTTCATAAAGATCATCTTCTAAATCATCTTCATCAACGATTGTTAATCCTTCAACGCCATTGGCTTCTTCTTCTACGTCGTTATCGGCACCAATCTCAGATAAATCAGTTGTATATTCTTTGATTTCTTTTGTTTCATCTTCTTCTTCGTCATACAACTCTTCTTCATCTTCATCGTGGATATCTGAATCTTCTGGATCATCATCATTGTAATCGATCGCATCTTCATCCGCACCCATAAAGGCATTAACTTTTTTACGTTTTTTACGTCTTACTGTACCATCTTCGTCATCATCGATACCTGTTACTTCTTCATCAACAGAGTCGATTGGGTACCATGAACGTAATCCCCAACGATTATCTCCAAGAGAAATAAAACTACCATCAATGTTTAAGTCTGTATAAAATTGAGGTAATACATCTCTAATTTCACTATCAGCTTTTTCTAAATAGTTTTGAATTTGATTAACTAAATCAGAAAAATCCATAATATCTCCACGTTCAGCTAAAATAGCATGAGCCGCTTCAATCATAGATATTTCATTTTTATTGACACCTTCGAAAGTTTTAAATTCCAACTGGCACACGTCCTTTCACAGTCTACTCTTTATAATACAATAAGTTACTTTTCAATGCAATTCAAATCTTCATTTTTCATCATTAAGCTGTAAAATTTAATTCTAAATGATACACGCCAATTTTTTCTTCTCCGCCAAATAGATCATAATCAATTTGAACACTTCCTGAAAAGGGTTGATCTTTTAAGCTAACACGCAAATTAGTTGTGAATGTTTTTATCCACATCACACCAAATGGCGTTTGATAATGCGTTTCGTTTGATTTTTGGTAATCAAATTTTAGTTTCATTCGAACTTCACCAGCTCTAATCAATTGAACACTACCATCTGGCATAATTTTTATTGTTACTGGAACAGCACTTTCGACCCCTTCCATCACTTCGTTATAACGAATATATAAAACTTCACCAATTCTGACAACTTGTCCCTCTTCTTCTATAAAAAACTCTCTTGTTTCGTTTTCTTGAAAGACTTCTGTTTTCACTTGAATCATAACTGGTACTGATTTTCTTTCTTCCATTTTTCCACCTACACTTCTCTTTATTATCAGATATCATTTTCCTTGGTATCACAGAATTTGTCAAATATTCAACTCAACTCTTTTTACTTATTTCTTTAATCAATCTCATGTATAATAGGTCTAAATCTATTTTTAGGAGTTTTTTAATGATAACAAAAGAAGCAATTTTACTAGATCAAAAAACATTATCTCACAATAAAAGTTTACTACCTTTTATATATACTGATTTATTAGCTGAATATGCTGGTGATAACAAAATAGTTTGTTTTCATTTTTGGAATATGACCAACCAAGTTATTTTAGGCATGAAAGATACGCGTGTTGCCTTTTTAGACAACGGTGTTCATTCTATAAAAGAAAATGGCTATCAAGTAGTTGTTCGAAATTCTGGCGGGCTAGCTGTTGTAGCTGATCAAGGTATTCTAAATTTTTCAATCGTTCTTCCACAACCAGACAGTAAATATAGTTTTTCCATTGATCAAGGTTATGAATTAATGAAACACATTATCGAGGAAGCTCTCGTTGAGTTTGATATTTCTATTGATGCTTTCGAAGTGACAGATTCTTATTGTCCTGGGGATTTTGATTTAAGTATTCATGGAAAAAAATTTGCTGGTATCTCTCAAAGACGAATAAAAAACGGCATTGGAATTATGATTTATTTAAGTGTTTGTGGAAATCAGGCTAAACGTGGTGAAATAGTTAGAGAATTCTATCAAAAAAGTTTAGGTAATCAATTTGGAACAGATGGGTTTCCACCAGTTAATCCCGATTCTATGGCCAATTTATCTGATCTCTTAAAAATTGATTTTACTGTTGACCAAATAAAAGAAAGAATAAGTACTGTATTAACCACACAGTATCATTTTTCGGATGACAATGAGACACATCTTCAGACATTTCTAAACTCTGACGATTTTACAGTGAAATTCGAAAAACAAAATGAACGAATGAAACAAAGAAACCAAGTGATTGATTGGAGTGAAGATAATTGAAAGACCCCTTAAAAAAATTAGTTCCTGAAAAAGTATTTAGAGATCCCATTCATAAATACGTTCACATTGAAGATCAGTTAATACTCGATTTGATTAACTCTAAAGAATTTCAACGCCTGAGACGAATTAAACAATTAGGAACAACATCTTTTACTTTTCATGCTGCAGAACATTCTCGATTTGGACATTCATTGGGAGTCTACGAATTAACTCGTCGAATTTGTAATTATTTTAATCGTAATTATTCTTCTCAAGCTGATCCTGTTAATGGTTGGGATGATAGTGAACGACTGGTAACTTTGTGCGCGGCTCTTTTACATGATCTTGGGCATGGGCCATACTCACATACGTTTGAAGGTATTTTCAAAACCGATCATGAATCTTTTACGATTGATATTATTACATCTGTTGATACCGAAATTAATCAAATTTTAAAACAAGTATCCCCTGATTTTCCTGATAAAGTTGCCAGCGTTATTAGTAAAGAATATCCTAATCAACAAGTGGTTCAACTCATATCAAGTCAAATTGATGCAGATAGAATGGATTATTTACTTAGAGATGCTTATTATACTGGAACTGAATATGGTACGTTTGATTTAACTAGGATTTTACGAGTGATTAGACCTTACGAAAACGGAATCGCTTTTCAATCAAATGGGATGCACGCAGTGGAGGATTACATTGTTAGTCGATATCAAATGTACATGCAAATCTACTTCCATCCCGTTTCAAGAGCCATGGAAGTGATCTTAGATCATTTATTGAATAGAGGAAAAGTTCTTTACGCGATAGATAGTAGTTTTTTTGAGAATCACTCACCACTGCTAATCCCTTTTTTAAAAGATGACTATACTTTGTCAGATTACTTAAAATTAGACGACGGTGTTTTAAATACGGCTTTCCTATCTTGGATGGATCATTCCGATACAACGTTAAGTGACCTAGCCAAACGTTTCTTACATCGTCATCCGTTAAAATCTGTAACTTTTAACGAAGTAACAAAAAATAAAATTCCAAAATTAATTGAGTTAATTGAAGAAGTTGGCTTTGACGCTGCCAATTATACAGCAATTAATTCTAGTTATGATCTACCTTATGATTTCTACCATCCTGCAGAAAATAAACATCGAACACAAATTGAGCTGGTGGAAGCCGATGGTAGTTTGATGGAGTTATCTAAAGCAAGTGATCTTGTTGCAGCTCTTGCCGGTCAAACAAAAGGAGATCGCCGCTTTTATTTTCCAAAAGAAATGCTTGCAACAACATCTGATCAATCCTATACTTTATTTGAAGAACAAATCCTTTTATTCAACCAGATGATTCATAACGGAGCGATAAAAGAAAACTAACTTGAAGGAGTGTTTTATTCTTGGGAATTAAACTTGTTACCATCGATATTGATGGCACACTATTAAATTCAGATCGTAAATTAACTACGGCTGTTAAAAATACCATTAACAAAGCAACAAAAGCTGGCGTAAATATCGTTCTTGCAACTGGTCGTCCAACAATGGGTGTTTTACCACTTGTTAAAGAACTCGGTCTTGATAATGAACATGGCTTTGTCATTACTTATAACGGTGCCATGATCCAAAATGCTGGAACAGAAGATGTTTTAATTAATCACCCTATCGCATTTGAAGACTATTTAGAATTTGAATTACTTTCTAGAAAATTGGGTGTTCATTTCCATGTACAAGATTATGAAAGAATGTATACTGCTAACAAAAATATTAGTGAGTATACTATTCATGAATCTTTCTTAACTGGGATGCCTGTTACCTATCGTGAAGTCTCAGAAATGACTCCTGATATGAACATTATCAAAACGATGATGATTGATCACGAAGAGTTATTAGATGATGCAATCACCAAAATACCTAATGAATTAAAAGAAAAATTTGCAATGGTTAAAAGCGCACCGTTCTTTTATGAAATTTTAAATAAAAATGCGACAAAAGGCGAAGCTGTTAAAGAACTTGCTGAATTATTAAAAATTGAACCACATGAAGTTATGGCCATCGGAGATAATGAAAATGATTTATCGATGATTGAATTTGCTGGAACTGGTGTTGCTATGGGTAATGCTGTGCAATCCGTTAAAGAAATTGCAAATAAAATAACTAAAACAAACGACGAAGATGGCGTTTCATATGCTATTGAAGAATGGGTACTGTAAATTAAAAAGAAGGGTGGGTCAAAAGTCGTTTTGCTCTGAGCAACTGGAGGCAAAAACGAACAATCGGTCTTTTTGATTGATCGTTTTTGGTGAAGTTGTCGTGAGAGCAGACTTTTTATCCCCTGACTATTAAAAATTATTCGTATAAATAAAAACGAGACTGACATTTTTTGGTCAGCCTCGTTTTTATTTTCTTGAAGCTGAACACTTCTGAAACAACCTAAAATTTATCGCCATTAAAGATTGAATTTTTTACTACCACGTAATCCACCTTGCGGATAGCACCGATATCTTTGCCGCCTGCATAAGAAATAGACGATTGTAAATCTTGTTGCATTTCATTAAGTGTATCCTCTAAACTACCACGATGTTCAATCAAAATTTTCTTACCTTCAACATTTTTATGTTCACCTTTTTGATACTCAGAAGCACTACCAAAATATTCTTTAAATAACTTACCATCTTCTTCAATTGTTGTTCCTGGAGATTCTTCATGGCCTGCAAATAATGAACCAATCATCACCATAGTAGCACCAAAACGAATAGATTTAGCTATATCTCCGTGAGTTCTAATACCACCATCAGCAATTAAGGGTTTACGCGCAGCCTTACTACAACGTCTTAAAGCTGATAATTGCCAACCTCCTGTACCAAAACCAGTTTTAATCTTAGTAATACAAACTTTACCAGGTCCAATTCCAACTTTTGTTGCATCAGCCCCAGCATTTTCTAGCTCTCTTACTGCTTCTGGTGTTCCAACATTTCCTGCAATAACAAAACTTTCAGGAATATATTCTTTTAAATGTTTAATCATATTAATGACAGCATCCGAGTGTCCATGAGCAATATCAATCGTTACATACTCAGGAATAATCTTCTCTGCAGCTAATTGTTTAACAAATTCATATTCATTCGGTTTCACTCCAACACTGATAGAAGCGAACAATCCTTTACTTTGCATGTTTTTGATAAATGGTATTCGTCCTTCTTCATCAAAACGGTGCATAATATAAAAATAGTCTCTTGATGCTAAAAATTCGGCAATATTCTCATCAATAATCGTTTGCATATTTGCAGGAACAACTGGCATTTTAAACTCTCTATTACCTAGTGTTACTGTTGTTTCACATTCTGAACGACTCTCTACGATACATTTATTCGGTACTAATTGAATATCTTCATAATCAAAAATTTTCATTTAACTTCCTCCTAAAAATAATACAAATCTATTAAGGGCAAAAAACAAATGTTATCATAACTTTCACGTTTTATATTTTGCATCCTATGACAATCTACCTTAAATACAAAAAAAAAGCAAGAGATACACATAATATCCTTGCTTCATCATCAGTTAATGTTCGGTTTTTACAAATTTTGCTTTTTCATTATTGAAAGTGATAAAAAGGTCATTCCAACTGATATTAAAATCATTAATAGATTATTCATAATAGAAATTCCCAAGTCACTAAAATTCATTGAAGCAGGTATGAAAGATAATATATTTAAAAAGATAGATTGGGCCATGTTAATACCAAAATAAACTAGAATAGTTAAGTTCTTACCTTTCATTAAAATGGTAGCTGTTGAGATCACAATTAGCGTATTAATGTATGAATTAACAAAAGTAAAAGAAAGACCAAATATACTTGATTGATTCAAATTAAGCGTTATAAGTATATCTTCCAAAACATTGTACATTCCAGTCGTTTGTGAAGCTTTAAATAGAATGATGAATCCTGGAATAAACACCAATACAAAGGTTACACATAATGACCATAATAAAGTTGCGCCAATCTTTGAAAAGAAAAGTCGATTCCTATTAACACCAGATGCGACCAGCATTGCCATCACATCATTTTTATAATCCATAGACATTAAATGAAAGGGATATAAAAACATGAAAGCTAGATTAGCAAATATAGAAAAAACTAGAAATAGCATAAATATTCCTAAAAATCGGTTATCGCTCTCATAAATTTTTGGTGCATGATCAATCAAATAAACTAAATAAATAGTTGAACAAATGTTTAAAATTGCTAAGATACCAGTCACAATTAAATATTTTTTATCTCTCATGTATTTAAATAATTCCATTTTAAAAATTAAATTAGCTGTCATCGTCTTCCTCCTCTAGTTTAAGTTTCCTTCTAATATATTAACTTTTGAAAGTTCTGTAATATCTACTTCCTGATCTATGAGTGTTTTTTTAATATTAGTCCATCTGTCATCTTGGATATTCAAACGAATAACATCATTTTCACGTACTTGATAGTAGTAGTTATATTGTTCTAAGATAACAATAAACGCTTCCTGATTAGTAGTTGAAACATCTCTTAACATTTTCTCAGACATTCCTACCAAATCAATTTTCTTAACTACTTGCCCTTTTTTAATAACATAAACTTCTTGGCACAACGATTCAATATCATTTTTCACATGACTAGATATTATTAAAGTCATTCCTTTTCTTGTCATTTGTTTCAAATAAAATTTAAACCATGTAACTGTTTCTGCATCAAGCCCTCTAAATGGTTCATCTAAAATTAACACCTTTGGATCATGAAGTAATGCGATTAATAAAATTAATTTTTTTACCATTCCGTATGAATAAGTTTTAACTTTACTATACAAAAATTCAGAAATTTCTAATTCCATTGCTAATTTTTCAGCTTTTTTGGGATCAAAATTGCCTCTTAGTCCTGAAAAATATTCGATGTTAAACCACCCTGTACGGTCTTTGTAGACTGAAATACCGTCTAATACAATTCCTACATTACTTAAGATACTATTGTTTTCCTTAACTATCACATTATCAAAATAAATATTACCTTCATAATCACCAATTATATTTGTAATACTCTTAAACAAGGTTGTTTTTCCCGCTCCATTTGGACCAATGACACCATAAGCCTTGCCACTTTCAAAAATCATTTCATCGATATTAAGTACTTCAAGTACACCATACCTTTTTTTAACATGATCAATTCTTATCTCCATTATTAACCTCTTTTCTAATAATAATTATAGTAATTGGTAGCCGCTAGCCTTATACAAGGTGTACCAGTCTTCTCTTGTTAAACTGATTTCACTTGCTTTAGCAACCTCTGAAATTCTATTTGGGTTCATTGTACCAATAATTGTTTGAATCTTCGCTGGGTGGCGATTAATCCACGCTGTCGCAATACCTGTATCGGTCACATCATATTTTTTAGCCATTTCATCAATCACACGATTTAACTCACTAAATTGTTCATTTCCTAAAAAGACCCCATCAAAGTAACCATATTGATATGGTGACCAAGCTTGAATGGTCATATTATTTAATCGAGAATATTCTAACACGCTATCATCACGATCAATTCCAGCTTCATTTTCCATGTTTTGATTCATGCCTTGCGCAATCATACCAGCATGTTTTAAACCAAACTGTAATTGATTCACAACTAGTTTTTGATTCAAATACGTTTCAATTAATTGAATTTGCACTGGGCGATGATTACTAACACCAAAATTTCTAACTTTTCCTGAGCTTAATAAAAGATCAAATGCTTCAGCTATTTCTTCTGGTTCCATTAAAGTATCCGGTCTGTGGAGTGCTAAAACATCCAAATAGTCAACATCCAATCGTTCTAAAATACCATCAACACTTTTCAAAATGTGTTCTTTAGAAAAATCATAAAAGCCATCACGAATACCACATTTTGATTGAATCGTTATTTTTTCTCTATCTAATTTCATTTCTTTGATTGCTTGACCAAATAATACTTCAGCCTGTCCACCACCGTAAATATCGGCATGATCAAAAAAATTAATATCATTTTCTAAACTAGTTTCAATTACTTTTACAGCGTCTTTTATCGCCATATCACTCATACGCATACATCCTAAAGCCACTTGCGGTACTAATAGACTAGTATTACCTAAATTTATTTGTTTCATCTCAAAACCTCCATTAAATTTGTTGATCTATTAATTCTAAGTTTAATCGGTTAAAAAAAACACGAATTGTTTTTCTTGCCAGCTCATACTCACTATTCTCAATATTATTACATAATTTTATCATACAGTCATTAATTTCCTGATATAAAAAATCTGTTGTTTCATTTGGAAAAATAATATAATGTAGTTGTTGAAAATTTTTTATAATAATCTGTTTCATTACCTTATTTTCTAAATTATCTAAAAATTCTAATAAAATTTTGCCTAAGTATTCTTTTTTTTCCAAAAAATCTTGTTCCTTTTCTAAACTTGTCAAAAATATTTTTATTTTATCTGTATTAAATTTTAATCGTTTCACTTGTAATTGAAATAAATAATTTGATAATAATAATTCTAATAATTGCGTTCTTTCCACAAATTCTTCTACAGAAATGATTTGTTTCTTGACAGTCACGCCACGGTTAACTTCTTTTTCAAGATAACCTTCCAAAATTAAACAATTGATAGCTTCTCTAATAGGAGTACGGCTAATTTGTAAGTCATTAGATATATCTTGCTCGACAAGTCGAACTTCATTTTCCCATTTATCTTTTTCAATGTTATCCTTTATATAGTTATATGCCAAAAGTTGCATTCTACTTTTCTTCACGGTCATTCCATCCTATTTCTTTCAACTAATTGTCAATCAAGCCAACATGTTTTATTTCTTGAATAGTTTCTTCTAGATTATCTGATAAAACGGTTATATGACCTAATTTGAATATATCAGAATTATTTGGATATTGGTAAAAATGATAATGCCATTTTCTTTTTTTAGTTAATAAGTCGATAACTAACGAATAATTTTCTTTTGTAATATTAATCGTAACAGCTGGCATAAATTGTTTGATTTTTGGAAGTGCCCAATTACAAATACCTCTTATGTGAGCATCATATTCAGAAAAATCACAAGCATCTATCGTGTACGTGCTTGATTCATGAGGTCTTGTTGATATTTCATTTACATATAAATTATTATCTTCTGTTAAGAAAAATTCAATACCTACAATTCCACAAACATTTAATTCTGAAGCAATGACTTTTGAAATAAGTTCAATTTGATTCACTACTTGTTGATCCAATCCATCAATTTCAATTGGTGCCTTCACTTTTTTTAATAGTCCGTCATTATAATGATACGATTCAACAATTGGAAATAAAGTATATTCACCATCTGAATTAACAGCAATTGTCATGAATAATTCTTTTTTCAACTCAACAAAAGCTTCTACCATACAAGCACCTTGTTGAATCAAAGGGACTGCTAAATCTATTTCTGATGCATTATTAATTTTAACAATATATTCTTCTTCTCCGTATCTCCTTGTACTTTTAACAATACAAGGATAACCAACACTATTAGCAGCCTCTTTAATATCTGAAATTACTACTGCTGTTTCATAGGGTGCAATATTAATCGAATGATTATCTAAAAATTCTCTTTCTAAGAGCCGATCTTGTGTCACAGACAGACCGAACGTTCCTTGTGGTATCCTAACAAACTTTTTCAAAAAATCTAATGCCCTTGTATCAATATTTTCAGTCTCAAATGTTAATACATCACTTTTTTTAGCTAGCTCTAATAACGCACTTTCTTCATTATAATTAGCAACAATATGCCAGTCAGCAACTTGTGATGCTGGACTTTCTTCTAACGGATCTAGAATTCCCACTTTGTATCCATATTTTTTGGCGGACATTACAAGCATCCGACTAATATGTCCACCTCCGATAATACCTATTGTACTACCTGGCAAAATTATTTCTGACAACTTCCCTCACTACTTTCTCCACTATAAATATGATATATCAATAGTATCAATCTAGAGAATAAGTGTAAAGATAAAAAGCTTTTTATTAGCCTTATTTTAGAATAAAAAAAACAACCAGTATTTTATTTACCGGTTGCTTTATTACTTTATTTGATAAACTCAACTTCATTATTTTTTAATGATTTGATGCGAGCAAGAGAATCTACTTTATATCCTTTTTCTTCAAGTAAAGATCGACCATTTTGAAAAGATTTTTCGATTACTATGTTAATCGCTTCAACAGTAGCTCCAGCCTGATGACATAATTCAATTAATCCTAATGCCGCTTGACCATTTGCTAAAAAATCATCTACGACCAAGACATGATCTTGAGATGTTAAAAATTTAGTTGAAATTGAAATTTCACTGGTTACTTTTTTCGTAAACGAATGAACACTAGCAGTTAACAATTCAGTACTCATAGTTAAACTTTTTTGCTTTCTTGCAAAGATGACGGGTATTCCTAACTCTAATCCTATAAATACCGCTGGTGCTATACCGGAAGACTCAATCGTTACAATTTTAGTTATCTTTTTATCCCGATATTTATCTGCAAAATTTTTACCAATTAGACTCATTAATTTAGGATCTATTTGATGCGTTAAAAAACTATCAACTTTCAAAACGTCCTCTTCTAAAACTGTGCCTTCATTTATAATTTTTTCTAATAATTCTTTCATTTTTATCCCCCTCTTAATATGAAAAAACTATTTTTGCCTAAGCAAAAATAGTTAATTAAACCCATTTTCACTTATAGTTCAGTATTTATGGCACTGAGTAGAAACGATTATCCATATCATAATCATATATAAGTTTTTTTAATTTTTTATTCAAAAAAATAAAAGACATTTTGCCTTTTATTTTTTTGTTACATCATATTTAGATGGCTTTTCTAAACTTTCAGATAACTTGGTTGTCATATTACGACCTAGTTGATTCAATATATCAATTGATTCATCTTTTTTCTTTGTATCTACTTTAACATCTTTTTTTATTTCTTTTTTAGGTTCAACTTTTTTATCCAGTTTAGTCAAATCATATGTCGCAATTAATGAATTTAACTTTTTATGATAACTTCTATCTTCTTTAGTTTGTGCTGTCATATAAGCAGTAACTTTTTTATAGTTATCTTTTTTCTTAGTTGTCATTTCTGGATAGACAGCCTTATCTTCTTTAAGGACTTTAACATGATCTTCAATTGATTCTTTATACGATGGATATTCTTTGTAGGTTACTTTTTCTAATTTAGTCTCTTTTTTATCTTTGACAATCGTATCCACTTCAACACTTTTATCTTGATATTTACCTTCTGTTTGATAAATATTTTTATTTTCTGCTAAAATATTATTTCCAGATGTACTTTTTATAATCGCATCAGCAATCAAAACAGAGGCATACATATCATTTTTTTCAGCAATTTCTTTTGTATCAGTTGAAATTTCTTTAATAAATGCTTCAGTTTCTTTTGATTTCTTTAATTTTGTTTCAACAGGTTTTTTACTATCATATTGAGCAAGATTATACGTTTCAATCAATCCATTTAACTTGTCGTTATAGCGCGTATCTGTTGCATAACGACCAGTTAGATACTTTGTTGCTTCTTCGTATGTTTTAGTATTTGATTTCCAAGCACCCTGATAAAACGTAGAACGACCTAACGTTCCACCTGTCATCAATGTTGCATAGTCTTCTAACGATTCTTTATAACTTGGATATTTTCTGAATTTAGCAGAAATAGTGTACATACTACCTTTTCCATTATCTTCCAAAGTTGGCATTTCAACTGACTTACCTTCGTACGACCCTTTGATGCCAAATAAATTATAATTCGGTTCACGAGATAACCCACTGTTACCAGATCCACTTTCTAAAATAGCCTGAGCAATCATAACAGAAGCATATAAATCATTCTTTTGTCCAATTACCCTAGCATCTTCACCAATCTCTTCAATAAATTCTTGAGTAGATTGATTTCTACTATATTTAATCGGTGTTTTATCTTCTGTTTTAGAGATAACTTTTCCTAATGAATCATCTTTTGATGAGTCTTTTGAAGAATCATCTGTTGAATCTTTCGAGGTATTTCCTCCATTATTGTTCGAAGAACTACCTGATATATTGCCATTTGAACTGCTAGATGGACTTGTAATACTTGATGACGAAGATCCTGTATTTTTACTACTTGACGTCGTATTCTTGTCAGTACTTGACGATGAATCCTTACTAGAATCTTTTGACGATTCTTCAGTGGTTTCACTGGAAACTGATGATTCTGATGTTGATGTCTCTCCATTAGTTGTACTAGAAAATTCACTTGAAAAATTTATTGCTGAATCAGCTTTAGGCAGAGTTGACAGTATTTTATTAGAAGTCACGTTAGCTTCTTCTGCATAAACCACAGACTCTAACACAGGACCACAAACTGACACTAGTACAGTACTAACCCCAACAAATACGCCGATTTTACGATGTGCTTTTTTATTATTACCCATCTATCTCTACCTCACTTTCAACTTTATTAGAAACGGTCGATATCTCCCATAGTTTCTAATTTTCTTAATAAATCTGAGAATATAATTTCAGAATCAACTCTCAATTTTTCTAATTTTCTATAATAATTTCTAGCTTCTTGGCTGATAGCACTTAACTCTGTTTCTGAATCCGCTACACGGCGTTTTGCTTCATAATTAGCAACATCTACAATTTGTCGTGCTTTTGCTTGTGCCTCTAACATAACACTAGCAATATCAGATTGACTCATAGAAAGGCCTTGATCTGCTCTTAATTTAGATAAGCGTAACTCTTCTTTAACTTGTGCTAATTCCATTTGTAAATCTGTCACTTCAGGAGTTTTAGCAGAACGTAATTCTGTCAAGCTTGTTGTTACATCTTCTTGTTGTTGACGCATATTAGATAGTTCTTGTTGTAAATCGTTAATAACACGTTGGTTATTTTTTAATTCCTCAAGTTCTTTTTCTAATTGTTCTGTTTGGCTTAATTTTTCATTCATGTCAGTTAACTCCTGTTCCTTTTTCTTCATCGTTAATTCAAATTTTTGATTTTTTTCTAATTCTTCTTCATATTTACTAATTAACTTATTTTCTAATTCTTTAGCATGAGATAATTTTGCTTCAAGCTCTGTTAATCGTCTTTGAACGTCTTCTTTTTCTAAAATCTCTTGGTCCATTGACTGATCTTGCTCTTTATAGTCTAAAATAGTTTTTTGTAAGACTTCGATTTCTTTTATAAAGCTTTCATTATCAGTTTTTAAAGTCTCTATTAACTGTTTTTGCTCTTCGATTTGTTTATTTTTTAATTCTAAAGTTTGACTAGATTCACTTATTTTTTGATTTGAAACATTTAGATTTTGAGTGGCCTGATTCAATTCAGCAACTTTTTTTTCCAATAATTGATTAGATTCTGTTAATTTACCAATTAAATCTTGTGTGTTGTCAGCTTCAGCAGTTTTATCTGAAAGCTCACTATTTAATTGAGTAATCACTTGCTCTTTTTCTGAAACATTAGTATTCAAAGTATCAATTTCTTTAGCCATTGTTTCACTATCAATTTTAAATTTATCTAGATCAAGCAATTGTATTTTTAATTGATTATTTTCTTCTAATAAATTACCATACTCATCTATTTGAGCAGATAGTCGATTATTATTTTCTTCAACTCTAGCTAAACGATCTACTTTTCCTTGTAATGTATCATTCTCTAATAACAAATGATCTATTTTTTCTCTCAATTGAGTCTTTTCAATTTCTGAAATGTCTAATTGATTTGCTGTCACCTTAGATTCATTACTAGATACTTCCCCGTATTCTTCTTCATAGGAATAATCAGATGAGAAGTTATCACTCTGGACTTTTTCTTTATCCGTATTAGAATCTGTTGAAAACGGACTTACATAAGAATCATCCTCAACATTGTAATAATCTAAAGCTTCTTCTTTTTCTTTAATAGTCTGATTTAAATTAGGAATTGAAGGCTTTCCTTTATTGTCACCTTCATAATAATAATAGTAATAATAATCATCATCACCATTATCATAGTCTAATTTATTCGAAGTATCGACTTCATTACTTGCAGGCATCAGCATTTTCTCTTCACTAATTTTTTTTTCTTCTGTCCCGTCATTAGGCTCATCGTCCCGACGTTTTAACCAATTATTAAACAATTGAACTCCACCTCGCAATAAAACTTATATACAATTTTTTTCACACACTTAAATAATTAAGAAATAAGAAAGATAGTTTAAATCAAAAAAAAAACTTCCCACCTATTCTAATAATACTTATACAACAAAATTATATCATAACCTTAACAATATGCAACTTTTTTTTAGGCTACGAATGTTGCCTTAGCATTCTATTACATGTGGTATTCTTTGTAAATATCTTGTTTTTTTAAACCTCTTTTTTTTGCTACTTCTTTAATTGCTTCTTTATTTTTTAAACTTTGGGTCTCCATTAACAACTCAACATGGTCCTTTATTGAAAGCATTTGCTCTGACTCACTCATTTCTGAAAAGCCGTTATGACCTTCAACAATTAAGCAACATTCACCTTTAATTGTTTTTTCCTCAAAAAATTCAATTAACTCTTTAATTGTTCCTCTTGTATATTCTTCAAATAATTTTGTCAATTCTCTACATAACACGACTTGGCGTTCTTCGCCAAATACAAATGACATATTATTTAATGTTTTTACAATTCGATGCGGACTTTCATAGAATATTAATGATGATTGGTTTTCTTTTAACTGCTCCATAGCTAATTTTTGTTCATTATTTTTTCTAGGTAAAAACCCATAAAATAAAAAAGGTTGGGGGGCTATTCCAGATGCAATAAGTGCTGTTATTCCTGCTGAAGCACCTGGAAGTGCAATCACATCTATCTCTTCTTTTATAGCGTTTAATACTAATTCATGACCTGGATCACTAATTGATGGCATGCCAGCATCACTTACTTGTGCTATGTTAATCCCACTTAATAATCGTTCTATTAATTCTGGAACCCGCTCTTTCACATTGTGTTCATGCAGACTAAGTTGTCTTGTTTCAATTTCAAAATGATTTAATAATTTTTTAGTATTTCTAGTATCTTCACTGGCAATTAAATCAACTTCTTTTAAAGTATTAACTGATCTAAACGTCATATCTTCTAAATTTCCAATAGGTGTTGGTACTAAATATAGCTTTCCTTGATCCATATTCTTAAAACTTTTTTGTTGTTGCATTAGTCTTGCTCCTTTGAAAAAGATTATGTTTTATATATTTAAACCATAAACAAGTCACCAAACACTAAAAATTATTTTTCAAATTTTAGTGTTTGATGACTTGTTGTAAACGTTACATTTTATTCTAAATTAAGAGGTTTTAGATTTATTTCCCGTAAATCATATGGGAACAAAAAACACACTCTTCGTGATTTTCTCTTCTAGAACCATAAAAATCTTTACATACATGAAAACCTTGTTCATATAGTTTTTCTAAATTCAACCGCGATTTAGATAACTCTTGCTTACTATCATCTGAAAAAAATTCTCGTTCAAATTTTTCTAAACGATCTCTTAAATGTTGGTTTTCTAATTCCAAATTCAAGTTTTTTTCAAGAACCTCATCCACCACATTTTTCATTTCACTCACTTGACTTAACATGGTTTGTAAATTTTTTTCAACCTCTACTAATTCATCATATAATTTTGTTTTTTCCATGTTAATCTTCCTTTATTTCAGCTGATTCCATCTCGAGTAATTCATCTAAGCCATATTCCATTGGCGTTTCTTTTTGAAATAATTTAACTTTAACTACCTCTGATAAAATATTTAAACCAATAACTTTTCCTTTACCATTTGGAGTCTCTATGATTTTACCAAAGTCAGGCATTCTTTCTCGCAAACGTTCATACTCCGAATTTTCGTAATTCAAACAGCACATTAACCGTCCACATACTCCTGAAATTTTTGTTGGATTTAATGACAAATTTTGCTCTTTTGCCATTTTAATAGACACCGCTGCAAAATCTCCTAAAAAAGTACTACAACATAACGGACGCCCACACGGACCAATACCACCTAAAAGCTTGGCTTCATCTCTGACACCGATTTGTCTTAATTCTATTCTAGTCTTGAAAATAGACGCTAAATCTTTTACTAAATTTCTAAAATCAATTCTACCATCAGCAGTAAAACTAAAGACCATTTTACTTCGATCAAATGTATATTCAACATCAACCAATTTCATTTCTAGTTGGTGTTCTACTATTTTTGCTTTTGCTTTTGTAAAAGCATCTTTTGCATCTTGACTATTTTTTTGTTGTTTAACTAATTGTTTGCTTGTGGCTACTTGAATAATTGGCTTCAATTCTTCAGGTAAATCTTCTTTTTTCATCTCTTTATTTGGAATGGCTACATAAGCTAGCTCTTTTGCTTTTTGAGATTCTACTATTACTGGTTGATTATACTCTAAATCTAACGCCTCATTTTTAGAATAGAAATAAATTCTTCCAGTAGGTTTAAATCGGACACCGACTACTTCTATCATTGTGTGGTCCTCCTATATTAATACAGCACTTGCCATACAAGTTGTTCACAAACATTTTGAAAGCTAACGTTTGCTTCTAATTTTTTCCTTGCATTTATTATCTTTTCAATGGTGCCATTATATCGTTCTTGTGCAATAGAATCCAAAGCAATCTGTTCTTTTAACTCTAATCGATAAATGTTTAATAATATATCTAAAATTAAAAACTGTTGTTCTTTATCTTTCACTAATTTCACTAAATGTTGCTGAACATATATAAAAGCTAATGCATTTTTTTTATCTAAATACAGAAACCATTTAGACACAGTTTCTCTAGCACTATTAAACCACTCATCACTTGATAATTCAACTGCCTTTTTTTTCGACTCAGAAAGTTCAACAATTAATTCAATTTGTTTCTTAGGAAGTGAACTCTCTTTCATCAACTCTAAAACAAGCGCTGATTTTGCAATAGGATGTAAATATACTTGCTGACACCTTGATTGAATAGTCGGTAATATTTTATTACTATTATTTGTTAAAAAGAAAATATGCATGGTTCCGTCTGGTTCTTCTATAAACTTTAAAAGACTATTAGCTGCACTGACAGTCATTTTTTCAGCGCTTTTAATAATCAACGCTTTTTTTCTTGATTCCATCCCACTTCTAATAAACGTTTGCTTAATATCTCTGATTTGATCAACTTTAATCGTTTGTCCATCTGGTTCAATTGTTGTGACATCTGGAAAATCTAAGCTTATTACCCGCTGACACGTATTGCAAATGCCACAGGGTTTTCCATTTTCTTTTTTCTCACAAAAAATTGATTGAGCAAGCCAAAGTGAAAAGTCATAAGCTGAATCTATTTCTTGGCTCTCCATTAAATAAGCATGTGTTAATGTATTTTTAACCAATACTTTTTCAAACAAACTCGTTAGTCTAGGTTGTTCCTCTTTTACTCTATCCTTAAGTAATTTTTCCATTAAAATTGATGAAATCCTTCTACTGGCATAACAAACACAGTGGCACCACCAACTTGAATTTCAATCGGATAACTTGAGTGAGCATCCATTGATATATCAAAAGTAACGGGAGAGGTTACGTACTGTTCTCTCGTTTGACACGTTTCTTTAATGAGTTCTAAAACCTCATCCACACGTTCATCATCAATTCCGATTATAAACGTTGTATTTCCAGCTCTTAAGAAACCTCCCGTTGTAGATAATTTAGTTGCACGAATATTCGCTTGATTAAACTCAGTAGATAGTCGGTTACTGTCTTTATCTTGAACAATTGCTAATAACAATTTCATAGCGATTACCACCTTTCACTTATTAAAAAATAGAAGGATATTTATCCTTAATTAAATCATAACAATTTTTGACAACTTTTTCTATATTATCTTCTGTATCAATCAAAACAATTCTTTCTGAATGCTCTTTTACTAGATCAAGATAGGCACTTCTTACTTTTTTATGAAAATCTAAGGACTCGTTATCCAATCGGTCTAATTCTGATTGTTTTCTTCCTTTATTAATTCTTTCTAGGCCAATCTCAGACGGAACATCTAAATAAATCGTTAAATCAGGATAATGTCCCTCTATAGCAAAATCATTAATTTTTTGAACCTCTGTTTTGCCAATCCCTCTACCAACACCTTGGTAGGCAATAGAGCTGTCGATAAAACGATCACATAGGACTATTTTACCAGCTTCAAGAGAAGGTAAAACTTTTTGAACTAAATGTTGTCTTCTAGCCGCGGCATAAAGTAGTGCTTCTGTTCTTTCATCCATCTCATTATTTTTTGGATCTAAAATAACCTGACGAATTTCTTCTGCAATTGGAATTCCGCCAGGCTCTCTTGTTGTTACGACTTCCATATTAATTTCTTTCATAAGTTGTTCACTTAATTTTTTTATAACTGTTGTTTTACCAGCACCATCTGGGCCTTCTAATGTAATAAAAATTCCTTGCATTTTCCCTGCTCCTTTTTGTCTACAATTCAGTTCGACCCTCAACAGCTTTTAATAACGTTATCTCATCAGCATATTCAATATCACTGCCAACAGATAGCCCATGAGCTAAACGAGTGACTTTTATACCAGCTGGTTTAATCAATCGTGACAAATACATTGCTGTTGCTTCTCCATCAGTTGTCGCATTAGTCGCTATAATAACTTCGTTTATTTCATCACTATGAAGTCTTTTAATTAATGAAGCAATATTCAAATCATCGGGACCGGTTCCATCCATTGGAGATAATACCCCGTTGAGTACATGGTATAACCCTTTGTACTCACGCATTTTTTCCATAGACATCACATCTTTAGTCTCTTCAACCACTAGAATAATACTTTTATCTCTATTAGCATCTCGACAGATATCACACGTTGCTTCATCTGTAATATTTCCACAAATCGAACAATAATTCAAATCTCTTTTGACACTTATGAGAGATTTCGCAAATTCAGTGACATCTTCTTCTCTCATATTAATTGTATAAAAAGCAAGTCTAGTTGCTGTTTTTGCCCCAATCCCTGGTAATTTCATATAACTCTCTATTAATTTAGCGATAGGTGCTGGATAATACATACTAACTTCCTTCTTTCTGCCAAAAGAGGCTGACTCAACGTCAGCCTCTTCATATTTTCCCAACCATATATACTTTGATTAAAATCCAGGCATATTTTTAGTATATTGACCCATCATTTTATCTGATTCAATTTCAATTTTTTCTAAACAATTATTTGTTGCTGCTAAGACTAAATCTTGTGCCATATCTGCATCTTCTGGATCTAATACATCTGGATTGATTTTTACATCTACCACTTTTTTCTCACCTGTCATTGTAATTGTTACTAAACCATTACCCGCTTCACCAGTAAATCGCATTTGATCTAATTGACCTTTTGTTTCAGTCATTTCTTTTTGCATTTTTTGCATTTGTTTCATCATACCTTGCATATTTCCCATTCCGCGCATCATAATAATCTCTCCTATTTCTATTAATCTTCTATTATATTTACTAAAGAACCAAATAATTCCTTAGCTTCTTCAATTACTGGGTCTTTTTCTTCTACTTTTTTAATTTCACCTGATTCATTCTCGTCCATTTGAGAAATAAATGATCGCCTTAACTCTGACCATTGATCTCTTGGAACACTAATTAAATTCGGTGAATATTTTATAAGTCTTTCAAACCCATTTTTAATAGCAAAAAGTAAGTCTTCATCTTGACTAGCTTTTTGACAGAGTATCTCATAATCAAAAGCAATAATCAAACTCTCATCACTTGCTGCTACCGGTTCACTCGCTTTTATCATCGCTCTTTGTGTCACTGATAAAAACTGTAATAACTCATTCCAAGCACCTTTAACAGAAACAAGTTGTGGCTTTGTTGCTTTTTGTAATACTTGATAAACTTGTTCTGTTGGTATTCTGTACGTTGAGGCTTTTGGCTTTTTAGTACTCTGAGTAGTATTAGCTGATTGATTATTTGTATTTTGCACAGCTCCTGTAGTTTTCAACTGATGGATTTCTTTTTCCAAATCCATCACTTTTTCAAGTAAAGTTTGAATTTCAGGTATCTCAACTGACGCTTGCGTTTTGACGTCCGTTTTTACTGTTGATAGCTTAACCGTCAAAACTTCTAAATAAACAGTTGGCTGATGACTGTAACGAATTTCTTTTTGAGTTTCATTTAATTCGTTAATCAGTCGATATAGTTCCTCAGTTTCTATTAATTCACTAAGTTTTTTAAAGCTATCTGTAATCAAACCTACTTGTGCCTCTAGTACAGTCGGCGCTTTCTGATAGACCAGCAAATCACGACAATATAATAATAAATTTTCAACAATTCGGTTACTTTCTTTTCCTTCTGTTAATAACTGATTCAGAACTGATAAAGCTTTTTCAGTCTCGCTAGAAACACAATTCTCTAAGTAAGCATCCATTATCTCATTTGTTAGACTACCTGTTACCTCTAAAGCATCCGTCACCGTTAATTTATCACCACTAAAAGATATTGCTTGATCTAAGATACTCAAAGCATCTCGCATGCCACCTTCAGCAGATCTTGATATAACTTTAAGTGCGGCTTCTTCAAATGCAAAATTTTTAGATTCCAGAATTTTAACCAAATGTTCTTCTATATCTTCTATTCCAATTCGCTTGAAATCAAATCGCTGTGTTCTTGAAATAATAGTTGCTGGAATCTTGTGAGGCTCTGTTGTTGCTAAAATAAATACTACATGTTTGGGTGGTTCTTCTAATGTTTTTAGTAATGCGTTGAAGGCTCCTGTTGAAAGCATATGAACTTCATCAATAATATACACTTTATACGTTACTTGGGTTGGTGCGTATTTGACTTTATCCCGAATTTCACGGATTTCTTCTACACCATTATTACTTGCTGCATCTATTTCAATAACGTCGTTCATACGACCCTCTGTGATGCCAATACAGTCTTCACATTGATTACAAGGCTCACCATTAACTGAATGCTTACAGTTAATTGCTTTAGCAAATACTTTTGCTGCGCTTGTTTTACCGGTACCTCTTGGACCTGTAAAGAGATAGGCATGTGACACTTTCTCTTGAATGATCGCATTTTTCAGTGTCTGCGTAATCATTTTTTGCCCGACCATGTCATCAAAAGTCTGAGAACGCCATTCACGATACAAAGCTTGATATGCCAATTTCATTCTCCTCTCAATTAAAAACTCATCATTTATTATAATGGAAAAAATTATAAATTGCTATCTAGACTAACGGATTTTTTTCTTTTTAACTAGAAAAATCACTTTATTTTACTTATCCTTTATACTTCCTTAAAATAAGCATGAGGAAGTGATTATATTGACGTTAACTATTAGAAAAAGAACTATCCAACATATACCCGTTTTAGAAGTAGTACCTACTACTTTATTAAATGAAGTCTTACCATTAGTCATTTACTATCACGGTTGGCAAACAAAAAAAGAACTTGCTTTAACCGCAGCTAAAAAAATTGCCCAACATAATATTCGTGTTATTCTGCCTGACAGCATGTATCATGGTGAACGAAGAATTGAAGCACCTTCACTAATTCCTTCATTCACTTTTTGGTCAACTCTTCAATACAATATTAGTGAGTTTCCATTAATTAAAGCTTTTTATCAAAAGAGACAATTAATCAAAGACGATAAATTAGGTATCGCTGGATTTTCAATGGGTGGTATGACTACAGCCGCTCTTTTAACTCATTACCCAGAAATAAAAGTGGCTTCCATTTTAATGGGATCACCAAATTACAAAGCTTTTATCAACCGAACAGTAGATTATATTAGTCAACAAGAAGGCAGCTATCCAACTGGATTAATTGACCTACTTTCTTGGACAAAAGAATACGATCTTAGCCAAATGCCAGAAAAAATAGCTGGTCGACCTCTTTATTTCTGGCACGGAACATTAGATCAAAAACTACCCTTCGATATCACTCATCAATTTTATTTAGATTACAAAGAAACTGATTATGGTCGTCAAATGTTTTTTGAAACAGGTAAAGACGAACCTCATATTTTAACCATAGATATCATGAATAAAACTGGTTTATTTTTCGATAAACATTTCATGATTTAGAATTTACTAACGATTTCTTCTACGTTCTTGATCATCACAGAAATTGTTCCATCAGGGTTATTGATAAACTCAACTAAATCTTTATTCTTATAAACATCTGCTGGAATACTTAACTCAATTCCATTTGTTAATTTAAACTTTTGTTTACTGTATTTTTTTTCATACTTAGGAATATTACTTGGGATTTCTTCTGAGAAATTAGTTTGATCAATCATTTCATAATATTCTTTTTTTGCAGATTCATTTGTATCAAAAACAGCTTCTGCAATTTTTTCTTTACTGATCATACCATTTTCTTCAATACTCTCAAAAATTGCTTGTTGTGTTTGACTCATGCTAACGTACTCTTCTTCATTGTATCTGTTAGCAACTTCTTTAACAGCTTTTTTAATAATTTTAAGATTTTCAGTAACAGTTGGTTTAGGATCCACTTGTAAAAACCGCTCCGAAAAGAATAGTCTATTTTGACCTTCAAAACTATATTTTTTTTCAACCATCTCTAAATCAAATGTTTTTAAATTAATTATGCAACATTCGTCAATTCTTTGAGTTGTTGAAGGAAAAATTGTTTTATTTAAAATAATATTATTTTGCATCTTATCATCAATATAGGTCACATGATGAGTGAAACTTGGTTTGTAATTAAATTTAATTAAGCCAAATTTGGGTAACCCATTTAACTCTTCTAATTCAACAATTAAAAGATCTCCACTTGGAGCATCTTCACTAATTGCCAAGCTATCAAAAATCATTTGAGCTACTTCTGCCGACTTATCAATAAAATTTAATTCTTCATTTATTATTAATTTATAAAACACAGAATCTTGGTTAAGAAGACCTGTTTTGTACTCTGCTTTTTCTAATCTTTTTAATACAGAATCAAGGTATTGCTTAACAGCGTATTCTTTTAAATCGAGTTCTTTTTGAGAACAAATTAAGCTACCAGCTTCTCTATCTATGATATGCAAAATCGCTTTTTTTATTTCCAACTGCTCACCTTTATCTTTCTTCGGAGGATAAAAAGTCTGCTCTGCAGGAAACTTCACTAATTCGAATCAATTAAAAAGCCAATTGTTTCTAATTACCTCCAGTTTCTTAGAGCAAAACAACTTTTGACCTACCTTTATCTTTCTTCGGAGGTTAAAAAGTCTGCTCTGCAGGAAACTTCACTAATTCGAATCAATTAAAAAGCCAATTGTTTCTAATTACCTCCAGTTTCTTAGAGCAAAACAACTTTTGACCTACCTTTATCTTTCAATGAAAAAAGAAGGAATATTATTCCTTCTCTTTTTTCTCTTTTTTCTGTTTCTCATCTTTACGTAAATCATCACTAATATCTAAAATAAGTTGTTTTAAATCATCTTTAATTTGTGGGTGCTTTAAACCATATTCAATACTTGTTTTCATAAAACCGAACTTATCTCCTACATCGTATCTTGTACCTGTAAATCTATGGGCAAAAACACGTTGCGTTTTGTTTAATGTATCGATGGCATCTGTTAATTGAATTTCATTTCCAGCACCTGGATGTTGATTTTCTAATATATTGAAAATTTCTGGTGTTAAAAGATAACGACCGATAATAGCCATGTTACTTGGGGCATCTTCAATAGCTGGTTTTTCAACAAAATTAATTACGTTAAACAGATTTTTTTCGACTTCTTCACCTGGATTAATAATTCCATATTTCGATACATCTTCTCGTGGCACATCCATCACAGCAATTGTTGAAGCATGAGTGCTTTCGTAGTTATCCATTAATTGTCTTGTCAAAGGAACTTTATCTTCCATTAAATCATCACCTAGCATCACTACAAAAGGTTCATTGCCTACAAAAGATTTTGCTTGAAGAACTGCATGGCCTAATCCTAATGGGTGTGATTGACGGATAAAGTGTAAATTTAAACCAGTCGTTTCAGTTACTAATTGTAATAATTCTGTTTTCCCTTTTTCTTTTAGATTCATTTCTAACTCTATATTTGAATCAAAATGATCTTCGATTGGACGTTTTGCTTTTCCGGTAACAATTAAAATATCTTCAATCCCTGCTGCTATTGCCTCTTCTACAATAAATTGAATAGTTGGTTTATCAACTATTGGTAACATTTCCTTAGCCATTGCTTTTGTAGCTGGTAAAAATCTCGTTCCCAATCCTGCTGCTGGTATAATTGCTTTTTTCACTTTTTGCATGTATGACACTCCTATTTTTTAAAATTCTTGTTCTGATTTATGTTCACGTAACATTATTTCTTTTACAACTCTATTCACTTCTTCATTTTCATAAATCACTTTATAAATCGTTTCAGTTATCGGCATTTCTATTTTTAAATCTCTTGATAATTCATAGGCTGCTTTGGTAGTTGATACGCCTTCAACAATCATTCCCATATTATCAAGAACATTATCTAAACTATGACCTTTTCCAAGTAAATCTCCAGCGCGCCAATTTCTTGAATGCACACTAGTACATGTTACAGCTAAATCACCGACACCACTTAAGCCAATAAAAGTTAACGGATCAGCTCCCATAGCTACACCTAAGCGACTGATTTCAGCTAATCCTCTTGTCATGATAGCTGCTCGTGCGTTATCGCCATAACCCAAGCCATGTAACGCCCCTGATCCTAATGCAATAATATTCTTAAGTGCTGCTCCTAATTCTACGCCAATGACATCTTGGTTAGTATAAATTCGGAAATATTCATTAGAAAATAATTTTTGCACATACTCAGCATTTTCTAAATTTTCTGCTGCTGCAGTAATTGTTGTCACATCTTTTACAGCTACTTCTTCTGCATGACTTGGACCTGATAATACAACAACATCTTTTCTTTTATTTTCAGGTATCTCTTCAATTAATATTTCAGAAATACGTTTATGCGTTTCTTGTTCTAATCCTTTACTCGCATGAATAATTATAGGCTGATTGTCGCATACTTCTACGAATTTTTGAGCAACATTGCGAATCGCTTTAGTGGGCACAACAAATAAAACCGCGTCAGCATCTTTAACACACACCTTTAAATCTGATGTTGCTTTTAACTCAGTAGGTAACTGTACATCTGATAAGTAATTTTTATTGGTATGGTTTTCATTTATTTCAGTAATTTGTCCTGGATGATGTCCCCAAATAGTAACCTCATGTCCATTTTCAATTAAAACCATTGCCAGTGCAGTTCCCCATGAACCAGCTCCTAGCACAGCTACTTTTTGCTTCATATTATAATGCTCCTTTAGAAAAATTGTTTTTATTTACTGCATTTAGTTTATCATACAAAGCCTCTAATGATAAGGAAAAAAAGAAAGGTTAAATTACCCTTTCTTTTTCCCTTTTGTTCGATCATAAAAAGCAAGATCTTTATTTTTTCTTCGGTAAACCATCAAGCCAATTGCCACTACAAACAATCCTACTGAGAGGATTTGAGACACTCGAATGACATCACCAATCATTAAGCTATCTGTTCTCATTCCTTCAATAAAGAAACGACCTAGTGAATACCAGATAACATATATCAACGCAACTTCTCCTTCTTTTAAGAAGTTAGGTTTTCTTCTTAATAAAATTAAAATAATAAACCCTAAGACATTCCAAACACTTTCATAAAGAAAAGTTGGTTGACGGTACTTCCCATCAATCAGCATGTTATTAATTATAAATTTAGGTAAGTAAAGAGATTCTAAAAAATTGCGGCTGACAATACCACCAAAGGCTTCATGATTCATAAAGTTTCCCCAGCGTCCAATTCCTTGTGCCAAGATCACACTTGGTGCTACTATATCTAAAAATTTCCATGTTGAGATAAATCGATGACGAGTAAATAAGTAAATAACAATACCACCAGCTATTAAACCACCATAAATGGCTAAACCACCATTTCTAATGGCTAATATTTCCCCTGGATTCTGAGCGTAATATTCCCACTCGAAAATCACATAGTAAAGTCTGGCTCCCACAATAGAGATAGGTAAAGCCCAAAGCATTAAATCAACCACATCATCTTCTCTTAATCCTACTCTTTCAGCCTCTTTTGATGCTAGCCACGAAACAAGAACAATGGCTGAAACAATAATGATAGCATACCACTGAATCTCAATTCCAAAAATTTTAAAAGCTGTTGGGTTGACTGTTAAAAAATTCATTCATTATTCTCCGTTTCCAGAAGAATTTTCTTCTATTAGTTGAGCTAAATTATCTTCAAATTTCTTCGTTGCATCATAGCCCATTGTTTTGGCTCTGAAATTCATTGCCGCCACTTCAATAATAGTCGCTACATTTCGACCTGTTGATACCGGAATAGTAATTCTTGGAACCGGAACGTTAGCTAAAGAAATACTGTCTGTTCCACTTCCTAATCGATCATAGGTGTTATCAGTCTTCCAATCTTGAAGATTAACAACTAGTTGAATTTGAGATTTATTTCGAACAGAACTTGCACCAAACAAGTTCATGATATCAATAATCCCAACTCCTCTGATTTCCATTAAATGCTCCAAAATCTTTGGAGCCTCACCGACAACTGATCTCTCATCTTGTCGATAGATATCTACACGATCATCAGCAATTAATCTATGACCTTTTTTAATTAACTCTAATCCAGTTTCACTTTTACCAATGCCGCTACTACCTTGAATTAAGACACCCAATCCATAGACTTCAACTAATACGCCATGTATGGATATCCGTTCTGCCAATTGGCTTTCCAGAAAATTAGAAATGATTCCTGATAGTCTTGATGTTGAAATATTAGAACTAATAATAGGTATTCCTTTTTTTTGTGTGATTTCAACTAATTCTTCAGGTACTTTTAATCCTCTAGCCACTACGAAACAAGGTACTGTTCGTGCGCTTAATTTTTTAAAAATTATGTCTTTTTCAATAGCAGTCATTTTTTCTGTAAAAGTTATTTCTTTTTTTCCTAGCATTTGAATACGATCAGCTGGGTAATAATTAAAATAACCTGTCAATTCCAATCCAGGTCGAGAGATTTCACTTGATTCTACTGATCTGTCTAAATATTCTTCTCCAGAATAAACATCTAGTTGTAATTGATTAACAATATCTTTCATTTGTACCATTATATTCACTTCCTTTACCTTAAGATTAAACCTTAACTGTTACATCTTATCACTTTATCATACGAGTTTCTAGATTATCCGCTTACTTTAAGCAAAAAAACATAAAAATAAGTTTCCTACCAAATGTCGTTTCTAAACGAACGCATTCAATAGGAAACTTATTTTCTTAACTATATTTACTTGAAAAATGATTCGCAACGATTGAGTTAATAATAGACATAACCACAGCAATTAAGATTGCCGAACCAAAACTTGAGAATGCAAAGTTTTGTTCTCCTAGAACCATCGAGGTAAATTTAAGCATGAGTGCATTAATTATAAAACTAAACAATCCAAAAGTTATCAATGTAATTGGTAAAGATAAAATATGTAAGATTGGTCGAACAAACATATTTAATCCAGATAATACAATACTTGCTATAATCGCAATCACAAAGCTACCAACATAAAATTTGGTTGGAAATAAAACTGAAAGCGAGATAAAAGCAAGAGTATTAACTAATAATCTTTGTAAATACGACATTAAAAGTCGCTCCAATCATCATTATCTACTTTTTGAGCTTCTTTCCTAGGCTTATCAGAATAATAAGGTGCGCTCTGTTTAGTTCGATAAGAAGGGTTATAAGGTTCACTTGTCCCTTTATTTCCGGATGGCATTAATATCATTAAGGCAATATATAAAATGATTGGTGAGCCGATTAAGAACATCGATAAAACGACATATATAACACGCACAACTGTTGCATCAACCCCAAGGAATTCTGCAATACCTGCTAGTGATCCTGAAATAACGACATTTGATCCAGATTTAGTTAATTTTCTTTTCATTTTTCTTCACTCCATATTCTAGTTATCAGTATCTTTCAAGAGAATACTTCCTGTTGTTGTACTCAATTTAATAAATACTAAATTTTCATCATTTAATCTTCTGAATTCCAAGGATTGATTAGTTCGATCCTTTTTCTCACGAATTATTTCAACTTGATTCATTCGATTTTTAATACTACCAAAGTTTGTTTTACATGTACCATCTACTCCAACAGATTCAGGAATAGCTAGTTTAATTGTTCCATTCACAGCACTAGCCTCAATTTTTTTAGGCTCTGAACCAATAGGTGTTGTTAATCTGATTTCACCATTAATTAATGAAACACTGATACTTCTGATATCTGCTTGTGTTTTTACATTTCCATTAACAGTTTCACCTAGAAAATCAATAATTTGACTATCAACGACTTCAATTTCACCATTTACACCTTCAACTTCAAGCATACTTGCTGATACATTTTGAATTTTCATTTCACCGTTAGTTGATTTTAGATAAATATCTCCTAAATCTAAATCATTTAACTTAATATCCCCATTTAACATTTTGACTGACATGTGATCATAATTGCGTTTTGGTAAGTAGAAATCTAAATCTACTTTCATCCGTTTATTAGGAACTTGGAAAGAAATTTTTTCATCATTGACTTCAATTTCACTACGTTCTAAGAAAGCTTCAAACAAACTTTCTGAGTTAGTTTTACCATAAAATTTAATATTAGCAATAATTTTAACATCTTTTTGATCCCATGTTTTAAAATTAACTTGCCCATTAGCAACTTTAACATCAATCAGAGTTGCTTCATTTTCTGGATACATAAATTCATGTGTTAAGGATTGACTGGCCACTCCTGGAACTTTAATATTGATATCTTTCCAATCAACATTATCATTCACCGAGTTCGTTACAGCGTCTATCGTTTTCTTTAAAAAGCTTCCTAGCTGTGTTCCAGCTTCTCCTACTTTTTCTCCCACTGTATTAAACGTATCATTGGCTTGTTCTTTCCAATCATCCGGGATATCAAACTTATTTTTCCATTCTTCTTTAGTCGTTTCTTTTTGCTCTTTTTTGAATCCTTTTAATTCCTCTTTAAGCATTTCTTTTTCTTCAACTAATTCAACTTTAGTTACTTTAAGGTAATCTAAGTCTTTTTCTACTTGTTCACGTTCAGCTTTTTTATTATCTGTTAAACCGTCTAAATCTTCCATTGTATTTAATACTGTAATAGCTTCTTCTTTTTCTCTAATATCTTGATCTAGCCCTTCGATTTCAACAGAAATCTCATCAATATTTGCTGAAACTTCATTGATTCCTTCTGTTAACTCTGCAAGAATTTTTTCTAAATTTTCTTGATCTTTACGTTCATTAGCTTCTAATTTTTCAAAAAATTCTGCCGTATCTACATCCTGAGTTGAATCGTTTTGATTGATCAATTCTTCCACTGATTGGCGTTCCTGTTTTTCAACTTCAGTTTTTTCTAGATTAATTTGAACTGTAGTATTATTTTTTACTTGTGACGCTTCTTTATTAACTAATTTTTCATCTTTTTCCGTAGCTATATTTTCCAATAAAACCAAAGCTTCCTCAGTAGACAATATCCCTTTTTTTACTAATTCTAAAATTCTATTTCTTTCTTGCATCTTTGATAGCCTCCTTGTTGGTTTATATTTCTTATATTGCTATTATGCCTCTTATTTTTCATTTTGTCATAGGACCTGAGTTGGATTTATTAGTCTATCTCAAGAACCTAAAAAAGAGACTGAGTACTGACTCAATCTCTTTTGACTTTATAATGTCTATTCTATAAACCGATAAATGGGCTTGGATCCATGAATCCAGACCAAATACCTGTTGCAATCCCAAAATGTAAATGATTTCCAGTTGAATTACCTGTCGTTCCTACTGCTCCAATAATTTCTCCTGCTGAAACTTCTTTACCTACAGATGCTCCTGGTGCATTCATATGCATGTAATAAGTATAGTAACCATTATCATGTTGGATAATCACGTGATTTCCCGCACTACCTTGATAACTAGATTCAACTACTTTACCAGCTCTTGATGCCATAATCGGCGTTCCGCCTGGTGCAGCCATATCAATACCTTCATGAAAATCGCCTGAAGCGCCAGTTGGATCTTGTCTTCCGCCAAAACCACTAGTAATAGTAAATGAATTTAATGGACGTTGGAAACCACTAGCATAGTTAGTGCTTGGTGTTGATTTACTATTATCTGCTGAACCTTTTTCACCTGAAGCTTTAGCTAATGATACTGGTTGTTCTGATTCTAATTTTTCTTCTGCTGCTTTTTGCGCTGCTTGAACGGCTTTTTTAGCTTCTGCTTCTTTCTCTGCTACTTCTTTTTCACGACGCGCTTGTTCTTCTGCAATACGTTTTGCTTCTTCTTTTTGGGCAACATATTCAGCTTTTTTATTTTTTGAATCGTCTAGATTTTTTAAAATTTCACTAGCTAATTTTACTTGTTCAGCCTGTGAACTTTCTAATTCATCTTGTTTTCCTTTTAAAATCTCTGCTTTTTCAGTAATTTCTGCAACTTTTGTTTCAATATCAGTTTTTTTCTTTTCTAAACTAGCTTGATCTTCTTTTTGAACTTCCATGATATCATTGTTAGCAGAAACTAACTTAGTATAAGCAACTGTTCTTCCAATTGCATCTGACAAAGAATCAGAATCTAATAGAACATTGACAATATCTTGCTTATCTTGATTAAGTTGTGTAGATCTTGCTTGTTCTTCAATTTTTTTATTTCTTTTTTCGATTTTTTGTTCTAATTCTTTAATTTCATTTGTTAATGTATTAACTTCTTTTTCTAATTTTGATTTTTCTGTTAATAATTCATCAGTTTCACTCGTTAAATTTTTAATTTTCGCTTCTAAATCAGCCAAACTATTATCAGTTGCTGATTTTTTTTCATTTAGTTTCTTTATATTTTGTTCTTCATTTGCAATCTTGTTATCAATACTTTCAGCTTGAACAATACTTGGACATGTTAATCCCATAATAGAAACAGCTGCAACACTTAATATAATCGATTTACTTATTTTCATAGTTTACTTACCTCGGCTTTTTTTAATCGCTTAATAAACTATACCATAAATGAAGATACAATTAAATTACAACTAGATTACAATTTATGACGTTTTAATTCAAAAAATCTTCATATTAATATATGTTAATGATTTACTCGATACACTAAAAAGTGTTAGACTTTGACTTATTTAAAACTTTATTTTAGGAGCGACTATTGTGTTTAATTTAAAATGTAGTACAAAATATTTATTCATAATTTTTCTACTTATTACAGCTTTTCTTTATTATTTTTCTATTCAATTTGATAATTATCAGCAACCTATTGGAAGAATAATTTCTGAAGAAATAATTTCTACAAGTAAAGAAGTTGATGAGCATCATAATACAGATTCTCTAACCGAGCAATTGTTAACTGTTCAGTTACTAAATTCTAAAGACAAAGGTAAAAAGATACAAATTCGTAATAATTATAGCTACTCTCAAGTAAAAAATCATGATTTTCATAAAAAAGAGATTGTTTTTTTACATCTATCAAAAAATAATGACACTCTTTCAGCAAATATTGTGGAATTAAAAAGAGATAGCTCTTTAATTATACTAGGCGCCTTTTTGATTAGTTTATTAATTCTTTTTAATGGTATTCACGGTTTTAAAATAATAATTAGTTTTTTAATGAACGCTAGTATTCTTACCTTTCTATTCATCATTTATCGACACAGTAACAGTCATTTACTTTTATTATTTTTCTTGTTAGCTATCCCTTTACTTGTCACTTTTACTTTTATCATTACTAACGGTTGGAATACAAAGACAAAAATAGCGATTGTTTCAACTTTAACTGGTAGTCTTATGACCTTTGTCATTGGTTATCTTGTCATAACAGCTTTATCACATCAAGGTCTTCATTATGAAGAGATGGAACTTGTCACGCGACCTCCTCATATATTATTTTTAAGTAGCTTATTAGTTGGGTCTGTTGGTGCTGTCATGGATGTTTCTATGACTATTATTTCTTCGTTAATGGAGTTAGTTAAAATAAAAAAAGACTTAACAATTAAAGAAATCCATGCATTTGGTAAGAAAATTGGGGAAGATATTATGGGTCCGATGATTAATATTATGTTTTTCTCTTATTTAAGTGGGGCAATTCCTCTTATCCTCATTTTTTTAAGAAATGAAATGTCTTTATCCTATACTTTTTCTATAGTTCTTTCTTTAGAGTTTGCTCGCGCACTTGTTGGAAGTATCGGTATTATGTTAGCTATTCCAATTTCTATTCGGACTACTTGCTTTTTTCTCAAGAAAGGAGATTTATTATGAGTGTTAACTTTTTGTTGTTTTGTATTTTAGCGGTTTTAATGTGGCGAATCGGAGGCTCAAAAGGAAGTTTAGCACTTACTGCACTAGGCTTGAATCTTACTTTTATGTTTATCATGCTCATTCTTATGAATTGGGGATTTTCACCTATTATACTGACCATACTAACCAGTTTAATTATCACATCTATGAATCTGTTTTTTATTAATGGATTAACTACTAAGACTGTTGTTGCTTTTTTTAGTAGTTTTATTATTCTTATCCTCATGGTTTTTATAATTTTTATTTGCATCACCTTTATGAAACTACAGGGATTACCTACAGAAGAATTGATGGAAATGGATATGTATTCATTAAATATTGGCATTTCATTTTTATCACTTAGTATTTCAGTTATGATTATGAGTACTGTTGGAGCAATCAATGATATTGCTATTTCAATCTCCGCAGCTATTGGAGAACTACATCAAGCCAATAATAATTTATCTAAAAAAAAATTATTTAATTCAGGCATGATAGTTGGTAAAGATGTTCTTAGTTCTACTATGAATACTATTATTTTTGCCTTAGTTGGTAGCCAAATAGCATTGTTCATTTGGGTTAGCGACTTAAACTATTCATTTGCGAACTTTATAAACACAAAAATTCTTGTGACCGAATGGGTTACTTTAATAATTAGCGGGATTGCAATCACTCTAACGATTCCCATTACTTCCTATTTAATGATTTACTGGATAAAAAAAGATGAGCGTGTGACATAATTAAGTCACAGCCTCATCTTCTATAATTTACATATTATCTTCGTAATCTTCCAGATTTAATTCTTCTATTTTTCCAGTTGTTAAGTAAACAATCCATTCACAAATGTTAGTCACATAATCACCTAAACGTTCTAAATAACCCGCAACTTGTAAATAATCCGCCCCTACAATCACTGTTTCTGGATTTTCTTGCATCGCTCTAATCGAATGACGATAAATTGATTTAAAGTAATTATTGGTTACTCTATCACTAATCGCAATTTCAATCGCTTTTTGGCTATCAGTTTTCACATAAGCTACAAGAACTTCACTTACCATTGCCATAACATGCTTAGCCATATCAGAAATTTCATTTTCAATTTCTAGTACACGTTTATTACCTTTAACACGAATCGTTGATTTGGCAATTGAAACCGCATGATCGCCCATTCTTTCTAAATCAGAACTAGCTTTCATAATCGTCACAATATTTCTTAAATCAACTGTAACAGGTTGTTGTAAAGCAATCATTTCAAAACATTTTTTTTCTAAACTTTGTTCTTGTAAATTAATTTTTTCATCTGAATCAATAACTTCTTTTGCTAGACTTTTATCATGATCAATAAAAGCTTTAACGGACTTACTGATTGACTCATTAACATCTTGTCCCATTACCTCAAATTTATTATGTAAATTTTGTAAATCTTCTTCAAATTGACTTCTCAGCATTCTTTCATCCCCTTTATTTTTTTAACCGAATTTCCCTGTAATATAATCTTCAGTTTTTTGTTCTTTTGGATTGATAAATATATTTTTTGTTTTATCGTACTCAATCAAGTCTCCATTTAAGAAAAAAGCCGTCTTGTCTGAAATACGTGATGCTTGTTGCATATTATGAGTTACCATAATCATTGTATATTGTTCTTTTAATTCTAATAACATGTTTTCTATTTTACCACTTGATACTGGGTCAAGCGCACTTGTTGGTTCATCTAAAAGAATCACGTCTGGTTTTACCGCTAATACACGAGCAATACAAACACGTTGTTGCTGTCCACCAGATAATGACAAGGCACTTTTATTTAATTTATC
This sequence comes from uncultured Vagococcus sp., assembly GCA_963517295.1. GTDB lineage: Bacteria > Bacillota > Bacilli > Lactobacillales > Vagococcaceae > Vagococcus. The sequence continues at coordinate 36,222 of CAUQFM010000001.1, read as the reverse complement.
TTTTACATCATCCCATACCGCTGCAGCTTTTAGACTTTCCTCAACAACACAGTCTAATTCTTCTTTGGAGTGCTTACCAGCTAATCTCAATCCGTATATAACATTTTCGTAAATAGAGAACGGAAACGGATTAGGTTGTTGAAATACCATGCCAATTTGTTTACGCAACATAACGGTATCCGTTTTAGGACTATAGATATCTTTTCCTTTATACGAAACATTTCCTGTAATTGTCACAGAAGGAATTAAATCATTCATTCGATTCAGGGTTCTTAAATACGTTGATTTACCGCAGCCAGATGGTCCGATTAAAGCCGTAATTCCACCTTCATCAAACGCCATAGTAATCCCTTTTAGTGCTTCATTCTTACCATAATATAAATGTAAATCATTTGATTCTATAATAGCCACGTAACTTCCTCCTTATCCGAAATGTCCAGATACATAGTCATCTGTTGCTTGAATTTTTGGTCGTGTAAATATTTTTCTTGTTTTATCATATTCCATCACTTGTCCCAAATAGAAAAAGGCTGTGTAATCACTAATTCTAGAAGCTTGTTGCATATTATGAGTCACAATAATAATTGTATAGTCTTCTTTTAAATTAATTAATGTCTCTTCTACCTTACTTGTTGAAATTGGATCTAGTGCGCTTGCTGGTTCATCTAGTAATAATACGTCTGGTTTCATAGCAATTGCACGAGCAATACACAAACGTTGTTGTTGACCACCAGACAGTGCTAAGGCACTTTTATTCAGGTCATCTTTAACTTGATCCCATAATGCGGCTTGTTTTAAACTTGTCTCAACAATTTCATCTAGTTGTTTTTTATCTTTAATACCATGTTGCTTTAAGGCAAACGTTATATTACCATAGATCGATTTACTAAATGGATTAGGTCTTTGGAATACCATACCGATATGTTTGCGCATTTCATAAACATCAACAACTTTAGAATTAACATCTGTATTTTCATACATTATTTTTCCAGTAATTTTTGTTCCATCGATTTCATCATTCATGCGATTTAAAGAACGTAAATACGTCGATTTACCGCAACCAGATGGACCAATCAATGATGTGATCTTATTCTCTTCAAATTGAAGACTAACACCTTTAATCGCTTCATTGTCTCCATACCAAACATGAAGGTCATCTGTTGCTAAAGCAATTTTTCTATCATTTTCATTCAATTGAATAATATTTGTTTCATCTAGATTATATTCTTTCATTATGAATCTCCTGTCTATGCTGACGTAATCTTCTTATGCAATCTCTTACCAATAAAACGAGCTAAGAAGTTAAAGAGTAGTACAGCTAATATTAATACCGCTGAGGCACCTGCTGAAACTTGAGCGCCATCCGGCATATTACCTTCACTGTTAACTTTCCAGATATGAACAGCCAACGTTTCAGCTTGTCTGAAAATATTTAATGGGCTTGTTATACTCATTGGATTCCAATTTGTAAAATCTAATGCAGGTGCACTTTGTCCTGCTGTATAAATAAGCGCTGCTGCTTCACCAAAGATACGACCTGAACCCAAGATAATCCCTGTTAAAATACCTGGCAACGCTTCTGGAATGATCACACGGATAACAGTTTCCCATCTAGATAATCCTAAAGCAAGACCAGCTTCCCTTTGTGTATAATGTACGGCTTTTAATGATTCTTCTACGTTTCTTGTTAAAAGTGGTAAATTAAAGAATGTTAAAGCCAATGCTCCTGAAATAATCGAAAAACCTAATCCTGCTTGAATAACAAAGATTAAGAAGCCGAATAAACCAACAACTACAGAAGGAAGCGAACTCAGAACTTCAATCGATGTTCTAATAATATTTGTTAGCATATTATCTTTGGCATATTCTGATAAATAAATACCAGCACCCAATGAAATGGGAATACTTATTAACATGGTAATCACAAGTAAGTAGAATGAGTTAAATAACTGAATGCCAATTCCTCCACCGGCTTGGAAACTTTTAGATGGTTTCGTTAAGAAATCCCAACTAATATGAGGTAAGCCTCGACCTAAAATATATAAGAGTAAACTAGCAAGAATGGCTGTAATGACAATTGCAATACCATAAAGAACGCCAGTGGCAATCTTATCTGCTTTTTTTGCATTCATTATTTTATTGCCCCTTTCTTACCAATCATTCGTGTAATAATATTGAAGAATAATGACATTAACAGTAATAACAACGCTAATGACCAAAGAACATTATTTTGTAGTGTACCCATAATTGTGTTTCCTATTCCCATTGTTAAGACACTCGTTAAAGTTGAAGCTGGTGTAATTAAGTTATGCGGTAGTAATGCAGCATTTCCGATAACCATTTGAATTGCTAAAGCTTCACCAAATGCTCTTGCCATACCAAAAACAACGGCAGTTAAAATACCTGGTACGGCTGATCTTAAAACAACCTTATAAATTGTTTGCCATCTAGTTGCACCTAAAGCTAGAGAAGCTTCTCTATAATGTCTAGGAACGGCTTTTAGCGCGTCTACCGTCATTGACGTTACAGTTGGTAAAATCATAACAAACAAGACAAATGTTCCGGCTAGAATACCAAAACCTGATCCGCCAAAGACGCTCCTAACTGCTGGAACAATAACTGATAGACCGATAAATCCGTAGACTACTGATGGAATCCCAACAAGCAATTCGATAACTGGTTGTAAAATTTTCGTTCCAAGTTTAGGTGAAATCTCTGTCATAAAGACTGCAGCACCAATCGCAAATGGTGTGGCAATTAATGCAGACAAGAAAGTCACGATGAAAGAACCTAAAATCATTGGCATTGCACCGACTAAAGGTTGTCCATCTTCGCCAACAGAACTTGGATTCCACTCTGTTCCGAATAGAAAATCAGATAAACTCACTTTATCAACAAAAAATGTCGCTAAACCTTTACTAGCTACAAAATAAAAAATCGCAATAACAACGGCTACAATAAGTGAAATAGCTAAAAAGCTAATTGTTTTCCCAAATTGCTCTAATCGTCTTTTTGGAGATTTTTTTAAAAGTTTACTTTGAATATCTTCCAACACAATTCCTCCTATTAAAAAGTCTTTATTTAATTCGACTTAATATTTCCTTCAACATCTCTAGTCACTGCCATTTTAGAAACAGGAATATACCCTAACTGAGGAACAATTTCATCTTGAACAGTATCAGATAACATATAATCTAAAAAATCTTTTGTTAATCCTTTTGCCTCACCTTTAGTGTACATATGCTCATATGACCAAACAAACCAATCATTGTTCATCACATTTTTTTCAGTTGGTTTAACACCATCGATGGTTAAGGTTTGAACATCTTTTGTAACATATGAAAAAGCAACATAACTAATAGCTCCAGGTGTTGTACTAACAATTTGTCTTACCATACCTGTTGATTCTTGCTCTTGAGAATTTTTTGATTCTTCACCATCTAATACCCATTGTTCAAAAGTATGTCTGCTACCACTTCCAGAAGCTCTATTCAGAAGAACGATTTTTTGATCTATCCCCCCGACTTCTTTCCAATTAGTTATTTTCCCAGTAAAGATTTTTTTTAAATCTTTTTTAGATATATCTTTAACACCTACATCTTTATTAACAATTGGCGTTAGTCCTACGACTGCGACTTGATGATCTATTAATTGGTCACTCTCTATTCCCTTTTTCTCTTCAGCAAATAAATCAGAGTTACCAATTTCTACAGCACCAGATTGAACTTGACTCAAACCAGTACCGCTACCACCACCTTGGACATTAATAAATTTACCAAGATTTGTACTACTATATTGTTCACTGGCAGCCTCTACTAAAGGTTGCATAGCTGATGACCCTACAGCGTTTATTGACTCACCATTATCCACTTTGCCACAACTAACCATTACCAATGTCAGAGCAACTAACGCAGCTCCTTTATACACTTTCTTCACGAGTTAACCTCCTATTAAAATTCCCACTAGTTAATCTAATTTTTTATTTTAAAAATAGCTCAAACTAAACATATAATTTGAGAGAGAAAATTGCAAGTCTTTTTACATTCTTTTTACAATTAAGAAAAGATATATTAAAAATACACGATAAACCAAAAAAAATGAGGATGACTTTTTAGGTCATCCTCACACAAATTATATTTTTAAGAATCTTCTCATTGAAAGAACTGATCCAACTGATCCAATAACCACTCCAATTACAAGTAGTAAGAGATTCAATTGAACTACTAATGTAGCTGGTGCAACAAGCTCGTAAGCGGCTGACGCCATCATACTCTTAGTAAACACAAAATAAACTTGTGCATAACCAAAAGAGATGAGTAAGATAGGAATAATTGATCCTAATACACCTATAAACGCGCCTTCTAAGAAGAAAGGCCAACGAATGAAACCATTTTTAGCACCCACGAGGCGCATAATTTGAATTTCACGTTTTCTTGAAATAATGGTAATTCTAATGGTATTTGAAATTAAGAAAATCGCAACCGCAACTAGGAAAACTGCAGCTGTTGTTCCCCAAACTTTAACATTTTTAGCAATAGAGAAAATTTTATCTGAATTTTGTCCACCGTAATCAGCCTTGTGAACATTTGGTGCCTTAGCAGCTGATTTCTGAATGCCTTTAATGGCCTCTGAATCTTTAGCAGTTAAAATAAACACATCATACAACGGATTATCATCGCCATCAAATAATTTCCAAGTATCTCCAAGTTTATCAGTTAACTTTTTATATTCATTTTGTTTACTAGAAAAAACAACTTTTTCTACATCAGGTATTTTCTTTAATTCTTCCCCTAATTTGGTTGTCTCTTCTTTAGATGTTCCGATTTCAACAAAAACTGAAACATCCACGTTTTTATTAATATCTTCCGCAATTTTAGTAACGTTTAGGATAACTCCTAAAAAGATCCCTACTAATGTTAGTGTAACAGCTACAGCACTAGCAGATGCTAATGTCATCCAGCCGTTACGTTTTAGATTTTTTAATGCACTACCTATGTGTCTGAAAAAATTTCTAATCATCGTATCCGTAATCCCCCTCATCTTGATCTCTTGTGATTCGACCATTTTCAATCGCTAGGACCCGGTGACGAATTTCATTTACAATCATACTATTATGTGTTGCCATAACGACAGTCGTACCTTGTTGATTAATACGATCTAATAAATCCATAATTTCCCAAGAATTTTCTGGGTCTAAATTCCCTGTTGGTTCATCAGCAATCAAAACTTTTGGTGTATTAACAATGGCACGGGCAATAGCAACACGTTGTTGCTCTCCACCTGATAATTCATTTGGGAACACACGAACCTTATGTTTCAATCCTACTAAATCCAACACTTCCATAACACGTTTTTTGACTTCACGTGGTTTTTTTCCAATTACTTGCATCGCATAAGCAACATTTTCATAGACTGTTTTTTGTGTTAACAATTTATAATCTTGGAAAACAATTCCGATTTCACGACGTAAATAAGGAATATTTCTGTTTTTGATATTTAACAAATCATAACCACAGACCGTTAAATTTCCTTTAGTTGCTTTTTCTTCACGGTACATCAATTTAATAAAAGTTGACTTACCTGCTCCACTTGGTCCTACCACATATACAAATTCACCTTGGTTTATGTTAACCGATAAATTTCTAACAGCAGTTGTTCCGTTTGAATATTTTTTTGTTACTTTCTTCATTTCAATCATTAGCATTCTCCCCAATTTATTTAATAAAATGATTGCTTTTATTAACGCGTTCAAATCAGTATAACATGACTTTTGTCAGATGTTAATTTCATTTCATTACAATTCTATTTCAAAAAATATAATCAAAGTCATATTCTTAACCTTCTGACATCTTCCATCTTAAATAAGCGTCAATAAAATGATCAATATCTCCATCCATAACACTTTGTGTGTTACCAATTTCAAAATTTGTTCGATGGTCTTTTACCATTGAGTAAGGGTGAAAGACATACGATCTGATTTGTGAGCCCCAACCAATTTCTTTTTGTTCACCACGAATTACAGCTGCTTCTTGTTCTTTTTTTTCTTCTTCTATTTGATACAATTTTGCTTTAAGCATTCCCATCGCTTGCTCTCTATTCTTAATTTGTGAGCGCTGCGCTTGAGAAGAAACGACAACTCCAGTAGGTAAATGAGTAATTCTGATGGCTGAATCAGTTTTATTAATATGCTGACCACCTGCTCCACTAGCTCTAAATGTATCCACCTTTAAGTCATCTGACTTTATATCTACAGTCACATCATCTGTTAATTCCGGCATTACATCGACTGAACAAAAAGAAGTATGTCTACGGCTATTAGAATCAAAAGGAGAGATCCTAACTAATCTATGAACCCCTTTTTCAGACTTCATATAACCATAAGCGTTAAACCCTTTTACTAACAAGGTAACACTTTTAATGCCTGCTTCATCACCCGACTGATAATCTAAGGTTTCTATTTGATAGCCTTTACTATCTGCCCATCGTGAATACATCCTTAAAAGCATGCTTCCCCAATCCTGAGACTCTGTCCCTCCAGCACCTGGATGCAGTTCAATAATAGCATTGTTATGATCATACTCTCCACTAAGAAGTTGTGCTAACTCATATTTTTCTACTTCTTGTTTAAAGTTTTTTACATTAATGACTAATTCAGAAAAAATTTCTGGATCTTCTTCTTCTAAAATCATCTCATACATCAATATAAGTTCTTCTAAAGCATTTTCTAATTCATTAAAGGTCTCAAACTGTGCTTTTAATTGATTTGATTTATCGATGATAATCTGTGCCTTTTGAGAATTATCCCAAAATCCCGGTTCCGACATAACTGATTCGATTTCTGCTATTTGTTCCTCTAGACTTTCTAGGTCAAAGAGACCCCCTAAAGTTACTAATTTTTATAGATAGACTATCTAATTCATTTTTTATTTCACTTAGTTCCATAAAAATCCTCCCCTAAAAATAAGCAAAGCGACTCAGATTAACTAAGTCGCATAGCTTTTTTAAACTGGCTTACCGTGACAGTTTTTATATTTTTTACCACTTCCACAAGGACATGGATCATTTCTTCCAACTTTATCATCTACTTTAACTGGTGCTTTCTTAGCATCAGAAGAGACTGTACCTTGTTCGTCAGTTGGTTTAATTGCTTCACCTTGAACAACTTGCTCTCTTTGAACATTTTGGCGAATTTCAGCTTTCATAAATAATCTTGTTGCTTCAAATTCAATTGAACCAACCATATCTATGAACATTTGATAACCTTCTGTTTGGTAATCAACTAATGGATTATTTTGACCATATGCACGTAAACCAATTGATTCTCTTAATTGATCCATAGCGTCGATATGATCTGTCCATTTTGTATCTACAACACGTAAGATAACTACTTTTTGGAACTCTAGCAATTGTTCTGAGCTATCTAAAATTTCTTCTTTTTCTTGATACAGCGTTGTTGCTTTATCTAAAATGAATGTTTTCATTTCAGCAGGTGTTTTTCCATCAAAATCAGTTAAAGAAATAGCATCTTCATGCGTAATTGTTGAACCGACAAAATCAACAAGACCTTGTAAATTCCAATTAGATTTTTCACCTTGCGTGTGACTATCAACATAGCGCCCAATTGTTCTTTCGATCATTCCCATTAATACAGGTTTTAAATCTTCATCTGATGTGATGACTTGATTACGTTGACGATAAATAACTTCACGTTGTTCACGCATAACATCATCATATTGTAAAACATTTTTACGTGTATCGTAGTTGTTACCCTCAACACGTTTTTGTGCAGATTCAACTTGTTTGGTAAACATTTTACTTTGAATAACCGCATCTTCTTCTTCTAAGTTCATACGTTCTAAGAATGTTTTGATTCTCTCAGAACCAAAACGTTTCATTAATTCATCTTCTAAAGAAAGGTAGAATTGTGTTACCCCTGGATCTCCTTGACGACCTGAACGTCCACGTAACTGGTTATCAATACGTCTTGATTCATGACGTTCTGTACCAATAACAGCTAATCCACCAGCTTCAATTACACCTAAACCTAAACGGATATCTGTCCCACGACCAGCCATATTGGTTGCGATGGTTACTGATCCTTTTTGTCCAGCATTCATGATAATTTCAGCTTCTTTAAAGTGATTTTTAGCATTCAATACTTCATGTGGAACATTTGCTTTGTTTAATAAATCTGATAATAACTCAGATGTTTCAACTGCTACGGTACCCACAAGAACAGGTTGTCCATTTTCATGACGAGCTTTAATATCTTGTACCACTGCATTAAACTTACTTGTTAATGTTGGATATAAAAGATCTGCTTTATCATCACGAACAATGTCTCTGTTTGTTGGAATTTGGATAACTTCCATGTTATAGATTTCTCTAAATTCTTCTTCTTCTGTTTTAGCAGTACCTGTCATTCCAGACAATTTTTTATACATACGGAAATAGTTTTGGAAAGTAATATTCGCCATTGTTTTAGTTTCATCTTCAATTTCTACGCCTTCTTTAGCTTCAATTGCTTGATGAAGACCATCTGAATAACGACGACCATCCATGATACGACCAGTAAATTGGTCAACGATCATTACTTTTCCTTCTGTTACAACATAGTCTATATCTAAAAGCATAATGTAGTTTGCTCTTAATGATTGATCTAGATAATGTGTTAATGATGTGTTTTCAATATCATATAAGTTTGGTACATCAAAATGCGTTTCTGCTTTTGAAATACCTTGTTCTGTTAATGAAATTGTTTTTGATTGAATATCAATTTTATAGTCTTCTTCATTTATTAATGACTTAATAAAATTATCTGTTCTATTATATAATGCTGTTGATTTTTCAGCTTGTCCTGAAATAATCAACGGTGTTCTTGCCTCATCAATTAAAATTGAATCGACCTCATCCACTACCGCAAAATTCAATGGACGTTGTACCATTTGCTCACGGTAAACAACCATATTATCTCTTAAATAGTCAAAACCTAACTCATTGTTCGTTGAGTAAGTAATATCACAGGCGTAAGCTAAACGTTTTTCCTCAGATGATTTTGAGTTGATATTAAGTCCAACTGTTAATCCTAAGAAGTTGTACAACTCACCCATTTCACTGGCATCACGTGTCGCTAAATACTCATTAACTGTAACAACATGAACGCCTTCACCTGATAAAGAGTTTAAGTAAACAGGCATTGTCGCTGTTAATGTTTTACCTTCACCCGTTTTCATTTCTGGAATGCTACCTTCATGTAAAACCATTCCCCCAATAATTTGAACTTTATATGGGAATAAGCCTAGTACACGTTTCGCTGCTTCTCTAACTACTGCAAAAGCTTCAAACATTAAATCATCTAACGTTTCACCTTTTTGGTAACGTGCTTTAAATTCTTCTGTTTTAGCTTGTAGTGCTTCGTCGCTTAATTGTTCCATTTCATCTTTCAGAACCTCTACTTTATCTGCTAGGTGTCCTAAACGTTTTAAATCTTTTTTATCATTTTCTATTAACTGTTTCAAAAAATTAGCCATGAATTAAATCTACCTCTCGTTCATATTCATTTGACAATATTTATTTATAATAAAATGAGTTCATCTTAAACATTTTATCATTAGTTATACAAAATTAAAACTCTTTATTACAAATAAATAGTAATTTATACATCTATTTTACGTAAATCAAACAAATATTCTAATAATCTTAGATAAAAATTGATTTCAAAATATAAATAGCTAAAAATAAAAGACTGGAACAGAACAATAAATCAGCCTGTTTCAGTCTTTTTTTATAAAAAATCACTATTTATTCAGCTTCTTACTTTAGATGACCAATTCTCATCACATCTCTTGCAATAATCACTTCTTCATCAGTAGGAATAACTAATACTTTTACGTGACTCTCTTCTGATTCAATAAATAATTCGTCATTTTCATTTTTTTCTTCGTCTATTTTCACGCCTAAGTAAGTTAAATAGTTGGTAATATTAGTTCTTACGCGAGAAGAATGCTCTCCAACACCTGCTGTAAACACAAGTGTATCTAAACCATTTAAATCTGCAGCATAGGCTCCTATATAATGAACCACTTGATGAGCAAACACTTCTAAAGCAAGTTGAGCTTTTTCATCTCCCTCATCAGCAGCCTGTTCAACATCTCTATAGTCACTTGAAATACCAGAAAGACCTAATAATCCAGATTTTTTATTCATGATATCTTTCATTTCTTGAGGTGTTAAATTTTCTTGTTCTTGAATAAATGGAAGGATTTGTGGATCTAGATCACCTGTTCTAGTTCCCATCACTAAACCAGCTAGAGGGGTAAATCCCATAGATGAGTTTATGGACTGACCATTTAATATAGCTGAAACACTCGCTCCACTTCCAATATGGCAAGTAATCGTTTTACTTCCCTTTGGATTTAGCTTAGCTGATTCTTCTGCGACATATTGATGGCTTGGGCCATGAAATCCATAACGACGTATGCCATATTTTTCATAATACTCATAAGGTAAAGCATACATATAGTTCTTTTTAGGAATAGTATGATGATAAGATGTATCGAATATAGCGACTTGTTTAGTTCCTGGTAAAACTTTTTTAAACGATCTAATTCCAATTAAATTCACTGGGTTATGAAGGGGAGATAACATACCTAACTCAGCTATTCTTTCTTCCACAATTTCATCAATCAAAGTAGCATCCGAATAATATGTTCCACCATGTGAAATCCGATGACCGACTCCTTCAATTTCACTAAAAGATGCAATCATTTTTTTGTCTATTAATATCTTTAATAACGTATTAACAGCTTGCTCATGATTTAAAATTTCTAGTTCATTCGATTCTTTTACTCCTTGATATTTGTAAGAAAAATTAGCATTCTTAAAACCAATTCTTTCAAAAGAACCTTCAACTAGAACATGCTCTTCAGGCATTTCGAATAGCTTAAATTTCAATGAAGAACTACCTGAATTAATTGCCATTATTTTTGTCATATTATTCTTCCTTTCTGTTAACTAAGCTACTATCGTGAAAAGTAAAGTTGCTAGAAATGCTCCTACAATTGGACCAACTATTGGAACCCACGCGTACGACATTTTTGCGCTACTTTTATTTGGAATTGGTAAAATCGCATAAACTAATCTTGGGCTAAAATCACGACATGGATTTAAAGCATATCCTGTTGTTGAGCCTAAAGCTAAGCCGACAGATGTAATAACTAAACCAACAATTAACGGTTTCAACCCTTCAGTAAAATTACCTAAGTTAAGTAAAATAAATACAAAGAAGAAAGTCGCAATCGTTTCACTTAAAAAATTGAATAACTTATTCGGAATTGCTGGTCCTGAACCAAAAATCCCTACATGATTTCCTTCTTCTTCTGTTTTTGATTCTTTAAAATGTGGATAAAAATGGATAGCGACTATAACCGCTCCCAAAAAGGCTCCCAAAAATTGAGCCACAATATAACCAAAAACTTTTTCTTTTGCAAATAATCCAAATGCTGAAAAAGCAATAGTTATTGCTGGATTTAAATGTGCCTCTGATCCTATAGAACCCGCCACATAGACACCAAAAGCAACGGCTAATCCCCAACCAAAACAGATGTATAGCCAATTAGCTCCCTTAGCATAGGCATTTTTCAAATTAACACTTGCTCCTAAACCAACACCTAAAACAATTAAAACCATGGTACCAATAAACTCAGCAATATATTCTTGCATATATAAACTCCTTATTATTTTTATTTGATTATTTTTTTTATAATTTCTTTTAATTCACTATCAGAAGGAACAATAGGATTTCCTGGAAATGTTCCGTCCTCTTTCGCATGATCAACTATCCAATCTAGATGAGTTAAAATTTCTTTTTCTGAAATACCAAATTCACCTAATGTTTTAGGGCAATTCATCTCTTTCATCATTTTAAAAATGTGTTTTTCCATTCTTTTAATTTGCATTTGATCACTCAAACTAGCTGAACCAATTCCTGCTTTTTTTATTGCTAAAGCATACTTTTCAGCAACTTGAGGATCTCGACCATTAAAAGCAATAATGTGAGGTAACAACATGGCATTCGCTAAACCATGAGGAACATGAAATTTAGCGCCTAATTGATGCGCCAATGAATGGCAAATTCCTAATCCTGCCATATTAAATGCTAATCCTGCCTCACAAGAAGCTTCATGAATATTTTGTCTGATTTCAATGTTGTTTCCGTCATCATAAGCTGATGTTAAATTATTAGAAATAACATCAATCGCTTTTTCTGCTAAAGCATCCGTGAACAAATCACTATTTTTAGCAACCAATGCTTCTAATGCATGTGTTAGAACATCTAATCCTGAATAAGCAGTCACACTTTTAGGCGCGCTTACGACTAAATTTGGATCTAACAATGCAATATCCGGTGTTAAGTGATCCATAATTATCGGAAACTTAATACCATTTTTAGTATCAGAGACTACCGCTGTATTAGTCACTTCCGAACCAGTTCCACTAGTCGTAGGTATCGCAATAAAACTTTCAATTAATTCATTGGTTAGTTTTTCAGCAAAATAACGAATAGCCTTCGCTGTATCTATCGCTGAACCACCACCAATACCAATCATGACAGTTGGTTTAAACGACTGATAACTTTGAACACCTAGCATAATATTATCTAGTGGTGGATCAGGTTTTACATCAGAAAAAATTTCAACCGTATTGCTATTAGAAATTTTATTTTGAATTCGTTTTAAACTGTCAGTATTTGGTAGAAATGAATCACACACCATTAGTATTCGTTGATTCGTAAGTTGCTGTAAGATATCCAAACTATCGACACCGGAATAAATTTTTGTTGGTATGATAAATTGATTCATTTTAGTCCCTCCAAACTCTCATAGAAAAGCCTTCTGGTGAATTTAAACGACGACGACGTGTAAATGTCTTAGCAGTTGTTGTTCCTTCTCCAGTTGGCGTAGAAATTGTTAAGGCAGATGCTCCTGTAAAGCCAACACCTGTTCCTGAATAAGTTGGGCCATTTACAACAAAAATTGACGTATTCATACGATGAGCTGCTTTATTAATATTTACTAGATTTCCTGAATGAATAGACGCTGTATGGTGATTATTTCCTTCAACTTCTAAAGCAGTCGCTAGCATATCATCAAAATCACTTGCACAAACAACTGGTACAATCGGCATTAACATTTCTTTAACCACTAATGCATGGTCTTTAGGTGTTTCTAAAATAATCAACTTAGGTTCGCCAGAATATGAAATTTTAGCACTATCAAGAATAAATTTAGCATCTTTACCAATAAAGTCACGACTTGGTGTTCCTTTTTCTGTAAGAGTCATAGCTGTCAGTGTTTCAATGTCTTTTGGACTAGTAACTAAGAAAGCACCCTCTTTTTCCATTAAACGAATTAATTCATCTTTAATTGGTTGTTCTGCAATAACTTCTTTTTCAGCAGTACAAAGGATATTGTTGTCAAACGCTGCTGAATCTACAATGTTTTTTGCAGCTAATGCGACATTAGCTGTTTTATCGACCATTGCAGGTGGATTACCAGCACCTGCTCCAATCGCTTTTTTACCACTTATCATAGCTTGATGAACAACTCCAGGTCCTCCTGTTACAACTAAAGCTGCAATATCTGGATGAATCATCATTTCTTGAGCCGCTTCAATAGATGGTTTTTCAATCGTAACCACTAAGTTTTTTAATCCCACAGCGGCCTCAATAAATTCGTTACATTTTTCAACTGCCCAACGCGAAATGTTTTTTGCGCCTGGATGAACACTGAAGTAAACTGTATTTCCACCAGCTAACATCATAATGGCATTAGCAATAACTGTTTCAACTGGATTCGTACTTGGTGTTACCGCTCCAATAACGCCAAAAGGTGCGTATTCATACATAATCAAACCGCCATCTCCTGTTTGAATCTCTGATGTTAGATCTTCCGTTCCAGGAGTGTTAAACAAAGCATTTTCTAATTTTTTGATTTTTGCTTCTTTAGTTCCCATACCTGTTTCTATCAAGATTTCTGAAGCGATATGATCTAATAAAGGTGAAAAACCTGCTTTTAAACTTTCAATTACTTTATCACGTGTTTCCATTGAACAATCCACAAAAATTTCTTGTGCTGCTTTCGCTGCTAAGACTGCTTCGTTGACAGTTTTAAAAACACCCTTATTGTTATCAGTTACCTCATTTACACTAGTTGTATCATTGTTTAATTCTTCCGCTAATATTTTTCTGATTTGTTCTTCTAAAGTTGACATAATGACTCTCCTTCTAAAAATGTTGTAACTGCTGTCTCACAGATTGCTTGATCTTCTGAGATTTTACCACCACTAACTCCAATAGCACCGATTATTTTTTTTTGATAAAAAATAGGAATTCCACCAGCAAATGTTACCAGTTTTCCATCCATCATCGTTTCTATTTGATAGAGCTCTCCATTTGGTTGCGTTTCTTTATTTAAATCTTTCGTTTCTGATTGCATAAGTAACGCAGATAATGCTTTCTTAGGTGCTAAAGTTAAACTAACTAGTTTAGCTTCTTCCATACGGTAAAGCATTCTAGGATTTCCTGAAATATCACTGATGCAAATAGTTACTGGAACAGCTATCTCTTGTGCTTTAATCTCAGCTGCATCAATTGTTTTTTGTAAATTCAGCTTACTAAATAACGCTTCTGCTTGAATATTTATTAGCGCTTTTTCAACAAGTTTATCTATATCATTCAACAGACTCACTCTCTTTCTCATAATAACGACGTATAATTTCTTTAACTTGTGCTTCTTTTCTTTCAGCATGATCTTCATCTCGAGCTATAATATACAAACAATCTGAGAGTCGGTTAACAAATTGTAATATTTCAGAACGAATTTCTTCTTCTTCAGAAAGTAAAACGAGCATTCTTTCACCTCTCCTACAAACAGCACGACCCTGATGTAAGTGCGCACCAGAAAGACTGGTTCCAGGTAAAATAAATGTCGTAATTTTAGGTAACTTTTCAGTATACTCATCAATTTTATCTTCTAATTCTTTAATATCGACAGCTGAAATTTGTTCGCTTTTATTTTGAAATTTTTGTTGATTAGTTGTAGCAATTTCACCTGAAAGTTGAAACATTTTATATTGTAAATGAATTAAAAATTCTTTATTTTCTTGTTTTTGGCAGAACTTTTCAGCAATGCTAATACATGTATTACATTCATCAAAAGTTCCATAAGTATCTACTCGTGTTGAATATTTTTTCACTCGTTGACCATCAAAAAGACTTGTCGTTCCTTTGTCTCCTGTTTTAGTATAAATGGACATTTTCTAACACAACCTATCCTTACTTGTTAAACCGATCAATGATACCAACAATGGCACAATCCACAACTTCTTTTATCTGATACGCCTCTTTATTTGATTTTCTGGCTCCTGCGCCTTTTACCAAAAGTACATATTCACCAACGCCTGCTCCTACCGTGTCTGCAGCAACTTCTTCATATCTAATAGCTTCTTTATCACTATTAATTTGTTGAACAATCATTAATTTTTTTCCAGTTAATGACTGATCCTTCTGACTGGCTTCAATAGAGCCAATTACTCTTCCCATATACATGATTGATTGGACCTTTCTATCACTTTAATTTTTTTATTTCGAATGAATTCTGTCGCTTCTTCAGTTAATTTTTGTTGTTTCATTTTTACTAAAATGGCGTTCTCAGGTAATTTAACAACCATTGAACGTGTCAGCGTTTTTTCTTGAAAGCTACAAATTTTACGATTTGAAATCATAAACTCAACTGGCCATTCGTTCAACATTTGCCAAGGTATAAATGGCAAAATAAAATAATTGATTTCAAAATAAAATAATGTTTGATAAGACAAGCCTGTAAAAAACCAATCTGTCCAAGGTGTTTTTTCAAATTTATATAACTCATTCATTAATTGAATGGAGACATGACTAATTTCAAGTGTTCGGCACTTTTTAAATAATGAGGCATCAGGAGGTACTTCAATCTGACCATAATGCTGATAAACAACGGTTTCTTTTGTGTTTTCTCTTGCTATCAGTTTTTCTTTAATCAACTTGATTAGGTTATCCTCATCCATACCCTATCTCCTAATTCTATTTACTAAAATTATCAAAATATCACCATATACTAGTCAAAACATGTGACTAAATACAACAAAATATTATTAAACAACGACCTCTAAAATTATCACATTTTAGTTTAGTTTATGGTGATTATCCTTCTATTCTTTCACTAACGTCGCAACTGTTCCTTTACCTACATTTGCTGCATTAGCTTCATCTGTATCAATGTGCATTTCTAAGACAAATTTAGGATCTGGACGAACTACAACATCATCAAAAATTGTTTTTCTACCTTCAGATTCTATTGCAACTTTTACAATTTGTCCCTTCGATACACCCAACATTTGAGCGTCATTATTACTCATATGAATATGACGTTTAGCTGCAATAGCACCTTGAATTTCCACTTGACCATCCTTGGTTTTCACAGTAACTACTGGTGTGCCATTTAGATCACCTGACATTCTAATTGGAACATTAACTCCAATTTGCCTTGCTTCTGTTTTAGATAATTCAACTTGGGATTGTTTTCTACATGGTCCTAAAATACGAACATTACTGATTTCTCCTTTAGACCCAACAATCGTCACCGTTTGATTAGAAGCAAATTCTCCTGGCTGTTTTAAAGGCACTTTTACCGTCATTTCTTGGCCTGGAAATAATGTTTCAAAATCAGATTGAGTCAAATGTATATGATGATTAGAAACACCTACTGGAATCTTAGGTTGCATCTCTTCTTCAATTATTTTTTTTATTAACGCTCTTAACTCTACTTCATTCATTTTTTATCCTGACTTTCTTTGACTATTTTTTTTCTGGTAAAATACCTTCAACATCTGTATGAGGACGAGGAATAACATAAGAAGCAAATACTTCTCCAACAGATTCAGCAGCACTAGTTCCTGCATCAACTGCCGCTTTAACAGCTCCTACATCTCCACGTACCATAACAGTGACAAGTCCTGAACCAATTTTTTCTGTTCCTACTAATGTTACATTTGCTGCTTTAACCATTGCATCTGCTGCTTCAATTGCGCTTACTAATCCTTTTGTTTCAATCATTCCTAATGCGTTATTCATGATAAATTCCTCCGATATATTATTAGTTTTATTTTAATTCTTCATCTTTTAATTCTTCATAGTGTGAACATTCTTTTCTTGGTTCACCCTTTTTTCTATGACACCTTATATCTTTACATAAGTTACAAGTATAACTATCTGTATTCTCAGCCTCTGTAAGTTCAAGAGATATTTCACTATCTTCACTTATATGATCTGATTCAACCACTTCAATAGCTGGTGTTTCTATAGCTATTTCGGGTGCTGAATTATTTTTTTCTGTGCTAGCATCTATTCCTTTTTTTAGCCAAATATCCAAACCTTCGCCTAAACGAGGAATAACTTTTGAAGCAATAAATGTTTGATCTTTTTTAGCAACTGCTTCACCAGATTCAACAGCGGCATTCACTGCACCAACGTCACCTACAACTTTAACTGTTAGCCAACCAGAACCTTTTGCTCGTTCAATGCCAACAATAGTAACATTAGCAGTTTTTACCATCACGTCTGAGACATTCACAGCACAACCAAATCCTACTACTTCAATCATTCCTAATGCTTGATTCATTTTTTTCACATCCTAAACATCTAGTTTAAAAGGAATTCCTTTTACTAAACGAGCTGCATTTTTCCCAAGAGTCATCATTGACTCTCCTTTGTTTTCTACCGTAAAAAGTGGTTCTTTCTCTGGCAGATTTTTAAAATGAAGCACCGCGTGTTTTTCATCTATTGCAATTCCTACTGCTAAAGGAGACTTCACAGCCTGTTCATAGGCTGCCTGAACTAATTCTTTTTGAGTCGTTTCCTTTATTTCACTAGGTATTCCTTCTTCTTCCATACCATATAACAAATATTTAATATCCACTGATGGTGTCATTTTTGTGATATAAATCGTCGGTCTACTCACCATGAGATTCTCCCTTCAATTCATCTGAATAGGCTAAAATTAATCCTGTCGCAACTGCATTTCTAGGTCCTTCAGTCTTACGAATATTTCCTCTTCCGGCAACGAGTGAATAATGGGACAACGCTTCCGTTACTAATTGTGGGACTTCAAAATCCAAAGCGGATCCTCCTACAATGACTACAAAAGGAATATCACGAATGTTTCCTGTTGGACTAACATGAGTCAGAGCTCGTAACGCATTTGTAACGAATACTCTTTCTTTAGCTGTTTGACGAACAATTTTAACTTTTTCAATACTCAAATCTCCTGGGATTGGAACAAATCCATCTGGTGTAATGACAACAACTTTAGCAAAAATATTAGCTGGTAAGGCTTTATCAAAGAACTCCACTGTTCCATCTTCATGCCTAATATAAAATAAACTTTCCACTTTCGCTAAGGGATATTTTTTGATTGATTCTGCTAAATAACGATCATCCAAACCAAGTTCAGAGTCAACGATCATAGTGACCATGTCTCCAGCACCTGCTAAATGAATGGCAGTTGTTTTCCCAGCTTTATCAATAATAGAAGCATCTGTTGAACCAGCTCCTAAATCTAAAATAGCTAGTGGTTTATTCGTTCCAGCTGTTGTAAGGGCACCTAAAATTGCCGCACTCGCTTCTGAACCACCGATTTCAACTGGAATACCAATTTCTTTTTTTACTTCTTCAGCAATTAAGGACATTTGTAAATGATCTGACTTCACCATTGAAGCAATCCCGACCGCTTGTTCTAGAGAAAATTCCCCTGCTATTCCACCTTTAACATCTAAAGGAACAAAGGTATTAATTGCTAATAAATCTTGAATAAAAATATTTTTTAATTCTTTATCTGTCAGTTCTGCCATCGTTTGACGAACTCGCTCCAACATACCACCAATGTTTGTTCCAGGTTCACCGGTCACATTGTCTATGCAGTTGAAATCAGAGACTGTTTTCATTATTTTTTCAGCACCATCAGATATACCAACTTTTTCGGTATGATTATCGCCTTTGATAATCAAATGCCCCGCTGGAATTGTTCTTGCTTTTACATCCCCTTCAGGTGTTTTAATCACTACTGCCGACCGATTACCAATCAGTGCACGTGAAACAGGAACAATATTTTTAGTTTCTTCTGGACTTAAATCAAAGACAGTTGCTACCCCATAAGGATTAGCGAGTTCTGAAATAACTTGCCCTTTTCTAGCAACTTCAACAGCTGCTAGCATATTAAGTGGTACTTTATCAATAAAAGCTACTTCATCAACAATTGGAATCACTTGCTTCAATCTATTATTAATCAAGACGCCATCGTCTCGTTGTAAAATCGCCGCACTTATCTTAAAACCAAACTCAGCATATAAATTAATTAACTGAGCCGCGTCATCAAAATCAATCTCTTTTGGGATGACTACAATATAAGATTTTGTTTTATCTTGTTTTTCATAAAGTTCTGGTAACAAAACAGTATAACCAATGCCAATCCCCTCACCACCTGGTGTCTTAGGATCATGACCTATCATCGTTGACTCGGTTATAATCGTTTCCGTAATTGTTTCCATAGCCACATCTCCAATAACCGGAGTAGCTTCATTAATACGAATTAAATCAATGTCAGTTGTTCTTAAGTCGGTTTTTTTCAACATTAAATCAATGGCATTTTTAATTCCTATGACATTATGACGCGTTCCTTTAATACCTGTTGTTTCTGATAAAGCAGAAGCAAGAAAATCGACACTACCATTGGATGTGACAGTCGCTAATGTCACTTCTGTAGAGGAGTTTCCTATATCAACACCAATGACTTTTTTCATGATTGCCTCCTAATCTAATTATCACCTTTTAATTTTTTTCGTTTCTCGTAATAATTAGCTGCTTCTCTAAAGAAATTAGCAGTGATTGTCGCTTGATATTTGTCTTCCAATTCACCTGCTAAATCAAGTAATTCTTGTTTTGATGAACGATACGGTCTTAGAGAACCATACATTTCTAACAATCGATCATCTGGAATAACTGTTAACTCCGCTGCTCTAGCAAAGTTTTGTTGAATGGCGGCTCTTCCTGAATTAGCAGCAATCTCACCTTGATACTTCAGCGTTTCTTTTGTCACACGTAAATCTTGTGTATTGACTTCATTAGCTAAGACACTTTCTAAAGTAATGTCAGCTAATTTCTTACCACTTGGGGCACGAACTAAGTCTGGATGTTTTTCATATAACGGATAGTCATTACGATCCATTGTTTTTTCAACGGTTGGTTGAGGAACTACTGTACTCTTTTGATCTTGCTCAGAAAGTTCCATTTGTTCTTTGATTTTTTTAATCAAATTATCCATCTCTGTCATTTTTTTCCCTCCCTATTATTTAGAGAAATCTACTTGAATTTCTTCTGCTGGTTTACCAATAATGACATATTTCGTTTCTTTAATATGCATCATGGCTGATTTTGCTTGATAAGCCACACGTGACATTTGATCACTCACTGTTGGCACTGGATCTGGTGACTCACCTTTTGCATACTTAGCAGCATTTTTACCAATTGCACGATATGTTTCTAAAGAAATTGTAGGCGCTTGAGGGAATAATTCAAGATTTGATAAAGGTTCTAAATCTTTTTGATGAATAATTGTTGTCCCTTTTGATTGAATCCCTATTGCCACTCCTGAACCGGATAATTTATCTGCTTCTGCACCAATAAACGAAACATCGGCTGTTCTGAATACTTTAACAACTCTTGCTCGTAAGCCTTCTTCCTCAATACCAGCAACAACTTGACGAAGGATTTCTTTATGAGCAGTTCCTAGTAAATTCTCTGTCATAGCTTCAGCAAATCCTGGTGCTACAGCAATAATCACCTCATCTTGAGATGAACCTGCTTTTGCAACACCTGCTGATTTAAACCATTCAACATGCTTTAACGCTGTTACAACACGTTCACTTGTATCATTAACCTTAGTGGTAGTAGCTGTTTCTTGAAACGTCACTGGTTTATCATCAAGCGGCATTTCTTTTAATACATCACGAATAATTGCTCTTAACAATTTTTCATTAACTGCTGTTTCTGACATCTCTTTCATCCTCTCGATTTATTACTAGACAGAACGTGGGTCAATTGCCATTGGAATATCTTTTACTTTTTCCCACTCTTCGCCTTCTAATCGGTAACCAGTTCCTGGTCCTTGATAATCATTACAATCATTAACTGCTGAAATTACATTGAATTTTTCATCAAAAATAGCAGAGGTTTGTAAAAAATCGCCAGAAATACGTTGTTTTAATAGACTTAATAAATCATCAGCCACATCTCTAAAGCCACCATTTGCTAACGCTTTAACTAAATCAACACCTGTTAATCCTCTAGTTAATACTTCTTGTGCTGCTTTCATATCTTCAACTAAATTACGATCTGGCATATCTTTAGATCCATGTGCATAAGTTGCTGCTTCAACTTCTTCATCTGTAATTTTTGGAAAACCTAATTCATCAAAAATAACTTGAATAGCTCTTGCAGCTTTATTTCTAACTTTAATGGTTTCTTCCTCTGTTACTGGTCGAAGTCCACCATCAACTTTTAAATCACGTTGGAAAACTAAATAATCATCCACATCTTCAATATCTGTATTAGAGCCAGCAAACATATTATCGTAGTTTGGTACTGCAGAATAACCACATGATATAATATCTGTTCCTGGTAAAAATTGACCCATTAATTTTTCCGTACGTCTCATATCTGAATGAGAGAACGCTTGATCGTTTCCTGATGCTACTTCTAGATCTAACATACAACAGATTAAATTTTCTGCTAATACTTCACGAATACCTGAAGGCACAGAACCAGGAATACCGATACAACTAACAGCACCATTTTGTAGTCCTTGAACACCACTTGCTTTAGTAATAAAAATACATCTTGCTTCTAAATAAAGCATAGAATTGCCTTCTGCATATCCCATCATAACTTCAGAACCAGAACCAGAAGTAAAACGCATTTTCAATCCACGAGAAGCATAACAAGATGCTAAGAAACCTTTAGACCAAGGCGTATCATCCCCATCTGTAAAGACTGGTTCAGTTCCATATACTGAAATTGTTTCTGCGTATGATGTGAAGCCACGCATTCCTAAATCAAGTTCGGCTGATTCTTCAACAGAACACTGCGTTAAAACGCCAGGTCGTCCAACTTGAGAACCAATTAAAATAGCTATAGCATTAAATGGCGCATATCTACCAACAGCAACAGTCGTTTCTTGTTCAGCAAATCCTCTGAAAGCACCTTCTGCTGCATCTGCTGCGATTTGAACTGGGTTATCACGTAAATTTGTTACATGAGATTGTGTAGCTGGTCTTCTTCTAGCATGCATTTTTTGCATAGCCATCATCAGTTCTACCATATTCATTTGGCTAACAACGTCCACAATTTTTGCTGGTGTCATTGATGTTGTCAAACTAATGATTTCATCACGGGCAACATTAGGATCTACCATCATAGTTGCTAATTTAACAGAGTCCATTGCTAACACTTTTTCTGCATTGTCTTTATCAATACCATAATCCGCAATATAATAATCAATCAAATCAAAATCTGCTCTTTTTTTGCCATCTAGTTCAGTGATGACATCGTTTTCAATTATGATGCTTGGTTTAGGATCATTGGGACTTTCCATTGCGATAAAGCCTTC
Organism: uncultured Vagococcus sp.; assembly: GCA_963517295.1. Taxonomy (GTDB): domain Bacteria; phylum Bacillota; class Bacilli; order Lactobacillales; family Vagococcaceae; genus Vagococcus. Next base: position 13,468 of record CAUQFM010000001.1, on the reverse strand, counting down.
TTCAATCCATTCTTTAACGAATCCGTCTTTATGAACCGGACGTTGTTCAAGTACTTCAAATCTTTTTGAACGTCTCATTTATTTTTTTCCTCCCAACAACTAAATGTATGATGGAAAATCATTTACTGGTTCACTACCTAAAGTATGTAGTAAATCTTTCCCAACTTCTCTTGCTGCAATAACCGCTTGTTTAACTGCTCCTGAATCACCTTTAATATGAATGGTTACTTCGTTTGAATATTTTTGTCCATGATTTGGTGAAGCATATGAAATAACTTCAACATTAGCTGCTTTTACTGCTGTGTCAGCCATTACTACGCCAATAGCAGCTGGGGCTGCAGCAATCAATCCATAAGCTTTACCTAACTCTGCTCCAAAAGCTTCTTGAAGAGCATAACTTGCACGTGCTGAGTATTGTAATTCCACATGTCCTGCTTCATTGTTGTAAACATCTCCAAAAGTCCGTTCTGTATCTTTAAGAGTTATTTCAACGGCACGTCTAACATCAGATACATCATCTCCACCAAAAATAATTAAAACACCGTGACCACCGCCACCTTTTGTATCTCTAGGTAACTCAACACTTATAATTTCAGTATTTGTTGATTTGACAGCTTCGTCTGCTGCCATAATTTGTGGGCCGGCTCCTGATCTAGCACCAATAATTCCAATCGAACGATAATCTTTCTTCAACTTCATGACTTCAGCTAGATGAGAATCAACATTTGCTATTACTAATCCGATCGTATCACCAACATTGGCTGTTCCGACAAATTCTGTTAATGAACTTTGTTTTTTATCCATCTTTTTATCATCCTTTGATATAACATCGTCTTTCATTGAATCCGAAGAGGACATTATTTTTTCCATTACTCTATTTAAAATTTCTTCTTCACTAGAGACCATCATTATTCACTAATACTTTCTATGTTAAGCATAGGTAGAATGGCTTCAACATCTGTATGAGGACGAGGAATAACATAATTAGAAATAACTTCTCCAATCGACTCTGCTGCGACAACTCCTGCATCAATAGCTGCTTTTACTGCGCCAACATCACCGCGTATCATCGTTGTAATAAGTCCTTGTCCGATTTTTTCTTGTCCAACAAGTTTGACATTTGCTGCCTTCACCATTGCGTCTGCTGCATTAATGGATGCAATCAATCCTTTTGTTTCTATTAAGCCTAGAGCTTCTTGTTGCATGATAAATCCTCCTAAGTATTTCGTTTTGTTTTTTCTTACACACTGAGTATAAAAAAAAAAACTACGACATTTTTGTCATAGCTTTTTTGTGATAATATTCACTTTATTGTTGGTTAGTACAATTTTGTTGCTCTGAAAATTTAAATTCCAAACAAAACAGTTGTTTTAAATAACTTCACAATAAAAAAAATTGAGGTATAATAAATAAGTATTAACATTATTTTGTTAACAACTGAGCAAATTATTCATACTATACTTCTCGGAAAGGAGAATTTAATTTGATAGACGATCACTCTCAGTACCTTGAGTCACATCAAAAAATTTTAGATACCATACTTAGCGAATTCACCGAAGCCACAGGGTTAGCTACTATACTAGTCGATACCCAAGGAAATGAATTAACTGCCGGTTATGGTTTTTCACCTTTTTGTCAATTAATGAGAAATAACGAGGACACTAGACAACTCTGTCAAAATTGTGACATGTTCGGCGGTAGGAGTTCTTTAAAAAATAATATGACAACTCCCTACATCTGTCATGCTGGTTTAGTTGACTTCTCATATCCTGTCACAATTGATAACCAGGTGATTGGGTACATTCTTTGTGGTCAAACAAAGATTCAAGATATATCTGAATTTCAATCCATAATTAATGAAAAAACAAAATGGGACGATGATCCTTTTTTTAAAGAAGCCTATGATAATATGCCTTTTACTACCCCAGAAAAAATTAGGGCAGGAAGCCAACTACTAACTATTATCATTAATTATTATCTTTCTGATATTATGAGTAGCCATTTATCAATAAAAGAACCTATAAATATTCCAAACCATATTTTTTCTAATAAAGATAACCTAGCAATCAATGAAGATAAAATCTCTTTGAATCACGTAGAAAGCTCTTCAGGTTATTCAGAAAAAAATACCTCTGAACGACAAGAAATTATTGATGCTCTTAGTTACATCAACAGACATCTAAATGAAGTTATTACCCTAGATGAAGTGGCAGATCATGTCTATTTATCAGGTTATTACTTCAGTAAATTATTTAAAAAAGAAGTTGGTAAAAATTTTGTTGATTATGTAAATGAAAAGAAAATTAATCGTTCAAAAATTTTACTTCAAGATTCAACTTGGTCTATCGACAGCATCGCTCATAGTTTAGGTTTTTCTCAATCTAGTTATTTTAGCAAACTTTTTAAAAAAGTAACTGGTATGTCACCTAGAGATTATCGCCAAATCATCCAAAATGAATCAAAACGTCAGTAATTTTTAATTACTATAGACAATATAAAAAGAGCATTTCAAAAAAACGAAATGCTCTTTATGTTTCCATAAAAAAGTTAGCACATCGATTTTTTTACTCCCGAAAAAATCATGATAAGAAGTATCCTGGCTTTGCTTCACTCTCTATAAATCCTTCCAACAAAAAATGTCGTGGTTATTTATATCGTCCACATTACAGTTACGGGTATAGCATCAGATTTAAACTGATTTCCTTCTGTCTATTCAAATTTAATGTTAATTATATCATTTTGTTAATTTATTAACAAGCACTACCTTATTATTTATTAAGGTAAAACATTTTTATCATAAATTGAATTTGTCTTTGTAACCATTCTTTGTTTTCTGTGCAAATTGGAACAATAGGTATTTCAATCTCATGATGATTGTCTTTTTTTATTCCTTCACTAGATAATATAAAAGATACTTTATTTTGCTTACTTAATAATTCCCTGAATGAAAAATAATAATCTGGTAAAATAAAATAATCAGTTTTTTGAATACTTTCTCCAACATTAGTTAGATCAATAAAGGCCTGTAGTTGATCTTGAACCACTACATTTCTAAAAAAAGATAAGCAACCAAATGCGAAGCCGTTTCCAACACTTGATTCAGGTTGATACATTATTCTTTTCCCTAATATTTTTTCAAAAGTATTAACTGCCTTTAATGTTTCACGTTCTAATAATCTAGCAATTTCAGGACTAGCACCTGTTAAATCTTGATTTTCATACGATATACTTTTTTCACCTATTAAAGAAATTACATCATCATTATTATTAAGAATTGAATACTCATATTCAAGCCACTTATTCGATATCTTCTCGTATGAAAAACTATTAATTTGTCCAATTTTCCCGCTACTTATTTTTATTTTTTTGTTTTTTTGATCATAAAATTCAATTCCAAGTTCCTCTAAAAAACCCAATCCAAGATCAGGTGCTATATTAGTAACATTTGTAAAAATTATTCTCTTTGTTTCTGGTCGTACTTTTTTCTTTAGAACTCTGCCAATCTCATGAGTACTAGCCATTAAAGGCGCTTTTGCAATCTGTGGTACTATTTTATTACCTAAAATAGAGCCAACATCTATGATAAGAATTTTATTTGAATCTGCATAACCATATCTTGATTCTGATGAAAACCCAAAATAACCTTCAGTAAGGATCGTTTTAATCGGCTGTTGATAATAAGCTAAAGCTGTTTGTAACGGATCATTATAATCAACATAAGGAAAAAATCTTACTTCTGCATTTATTTTTTCTTCTGATAACCAACTATTTATATTATTAATAAATAATTGATCTAATTCAATATTATTGAATAACGGACTTATCGTAAATATATCTCTCATATTTATCTCCCCATGTCTATCATATCAAAAACAACTAATAAAATATTGTCGATATTTTATTACTATTTTGTCAGATAAAAAGACTATAAAAAACGTCAAGAATTAAAATTCCTGACGTTTTTATTTATTCATCCATTAGTTTGTTTCGATTAAACCATATTTTCCATCTTTACGACGATAAACAATGCTTGTTCCATTTGTTTCTGAATCTTCGAAGATAAAGAAATTATGACCTAACATATTCATTTGTAGCACAGCTTCTTCACTATCCATTGGTTTCAATGATAAGCGTTTTGTTCTAACGATTTCTAAATCTGGTTCGTCGTTAGTTTCTGCTGCTTCTGATTCGAAAATCGCTGCAGCTGCTACTGTATTTAAAGCAGTTTCTCTAGACTTGCGGTTTATTTTAGTTTTGTATTTTCTAATTTGTCTTTCTAATTTATCAACTACTAAATCAATACTAGCGTATAAATCTGGAGATGTTTCTTCAGCTCGTAATACTAAGTATGGTAATGGTATCGTTACTTCTACTTTAGCAGTTTTATCTGAATAAACTTTTAAATTAACATGTGCTGTTGATTCTGGAACATTAGTAAAATATTTTTCTAATTTACCAATTTTTTTCTCAACATACTCTCTTATTGCTTGAGTAACCTCAATGTTTTCTCCACGTACATTATATCTAAACATACTAATTGCCCCTTTCGTCTATCAACTCAAAGAATGAGATTTTAAGGACCACTCTTTAATATCTCTTCTTCTTACCTCTATTATAACTAACTAACCTTAAAATGACAATTAGGTTTGCAAAAAAAACGCTTTATATTTTATCTTGTTATCGAAAAAGACTTTATTTCTAATGGATGACACTCAATTAGCTTCTCATAGGCATAAAGTAGTGTTCTTCCTGTAGTATACACATCATCTACTACCAAAATAGATTGATTCGTTACTTTTCTTTTATTTTTTTTACTAATAAAGAAAGGTTGTTCCATTTTTAACCGTTCCTCTCTTGTTTTCTCTGATTGACTAGATACTTCTCTTTTTTTTCCTAGTAATTTTTCATATGGTATATCTGCTTGTTTTAAAAATTCTTCCACTTGATTAAAACCTCTCGTCTTTAATCTATTTTTAGATACAGGTATTGGAACAACTATAAAATCACGTTTATTAAGTGGTTTCAACACTTGATTGATATCCCCTGAAAAAGTATCACTCATCCTAATATCTCCTAAAAATTTATATTGACGAAAATAATCACTCATTTTATCACTATGTTCATATAAATAATGATGATCTAGCATAAAGGGTGAGTAATTTTTTTCCCAAAGTTTACAATCATGACATACTAGATTTCCATGATCTAATTTTTCTTGACAGTACTGACAAAAGTCACCCTTTCTAAAGTCAACTTTCACTATTTCTAAATAACATGATTCACAACAATGATTGGAAAAAATTGGTTTTAAACTTAGCATTTGAGTTAAAGTCAGTTGCTTGATAATCTCTCCTTGACAAAATCGACAAATCATTCAAAATCCCGCTTTCTGATTCATTTCTTTTATTTGTTTTATTGCTTTATTCATTTCTCTTGTTCTTCCGTTATGTAGAAAATAAATGCTTCCTGTTGGGTATTCTTTTTTACGACCTACTCTTCCAGATATTTGGACGAGACTAGCTTGATTAAATACTCGATGATCTGCCTCACACACAATGACATCAATATTCGGGAATGTAACACCTCTTTCTAGTATTGTTGTCGTTAATAACCAATCTAGATTATTATTTCGCATTTTTTGGATGTTTTCTTCTCTTTTTTCTTCACCTGCAAAAACATAAGCTATTTTTTTATCTGGAAAATACACTGTTAATTTAGTAAAACATTGAATCATTCTTTCGATATTCGGAAAAAAAATGAGACATTGTCTTTTTTGCTCTTCTAATATCTCTAGCAGACAAGAAGGTAGTTTCCCCTTTCTAAAATTAGAGACCAAGAAAAAATCAAAATGACAATCAGGTACAGGTAATTGGTAACCGTGATATCTTTTAGAAAGTTGACTTAATTTTAGTTCCTTTTGTTCTACTTTTTCAAAGAGTTGTTGGCTCGGTGTAGCTGTCAAATAAATTAAGCACCCTCTTTTTTTTAAAGCACTTTGTGTTGCATGTTCTAAAACTGGATTTCCCGCATAAGGAAAAGCATCTACCTCATCCACAACTATCAAATCAAAAGCTTCCGAAAAACGTAAAAGTTGATGTGTTGTGGTTATCACTAGGCTTGTATAGCTATACGGACTTTTTGATTTTCCATATAATAAAGCAATATCCTCTTCCGAAAAAACAGCTTGAAACCTAGGATGTAATTCTAAACACACATCTATTCTAGGCGATGCTATGGCTACTCTGCCTCCTTTTTCTAGAGCGTAGTTAATAACTGAAAACAGCATCTCTGTTTTTCCAGCACCAGTTACTGCATGTACTAGATGATGCTTTCCTTTTTTATACGCCTTAACCAATTTTTTTGAAATAATCCCTTGTTGTTTTGTTAGCTCTCCATCCCATGAAAAAATTATTTTTCTGGATTTGTTTTTTTTCGCTGCTATGGAATAAAGATAATTTTTACTTTCAATTCTTCCAAGCCCAATGCACGCTGGACAATAATAAAAAGTATCGTATTTATTTTTTATTTGATACTCTTTCTTTGAATGTTCCGAACCACATCTATGACATCTAATCACTTGCTCAACTACTGAAAGTGATATTTCTTTTTTTATCTCTTTTTTCTCCAACTCGGCATGATACTCACTGGGAATTTCTTGCCATAATAATTTTCTTCCCATTAAAAAATTTTCCAAGCTCATTTTGTTCACCTCTTTTTAAAAATATACGTAGAATACTAGTTGATTTTTTAGAAATAGACTATAATAGTTTGTATGTAACTTGAAACGAAAGGATGGACAGCATGAAAAAGTACTTCGTTATCGAATCAATGGATGAGAAGACAGATTTAAACGGTGTCATTTGGCAACCAGAAGCAAGTAAAACACCCAAAGCTATTCTCCAAATTGTACACGGTATGGCAGAATATATTGAACGCTATGATGAGTTCGCTAATTTTTTAAATGAAAATAATATTTTAGTTGTTGGTCACGATCATTTGGGACATGGAGAATCTGTAGATTTAGAAAATCCTACTTACGGCTTTTTTGCTAAAGATGATAGTGCTAATATTTTAGTAGAAGATACCTATCAAATTACAAACTATATTAAAAAGAGATATCCTCAAGTTCCTTTATTTATTATGGGACACAGTATGGGTTCTTTTGTTACTAGAAATTACCTTAAAAAGTATTCTGATAAAGTCGAAGGTTCTATTTTAATGGGAACTGGCGGTAAAAAAGAAGAAATAAAACTAATGAAAAAACTTTTAAAAGGACTTAATACCATTAGTCCTAAAGCAGTCAATCCTGCGCTTAATCATCTTTCATTTGGTAACTTCAATAAAAAAATTAAACAAGCCAATTCACCGTTCTCTTGGTTATCTAAAAACGAAGCGAATGTAAAACAATATGAAGAGGATCAAAAATGTGGCTTTATTTTTACTAATAATGGGTTTTACACCTTAATTTCTCTTGTTGAAGGTGCCACTCAAAAAAATTGGTTTAAAACAATTCAAACAACACTACCGATTTTAATAATTAGTGGCGAAAAAGATCCTGTTGGAAATTATGGAAAAGGACCTCGAAAAGTAGCCATCGAATTAACTGATAATTATTTTTCTGACGTGACATTACGTTTATATCATGATTTACGTCATGAAATTTTAAATGAAGTCGAAAAAGAAGATGTTATGAATGATATTTATGACTGGTTAACAAGTCACTTAGTAGAATAATCACTAAAAAAACCTACAAGATTCTGATTTATTATTATCAGTCTCCTGTAGGTTTTTATTATTAATTCACCTTATTTTACTTCTTCAAATGTTGATAACATCTTGTCTAAGTCTGAAAGTACTTTATCAGAAGGTGTTTCATCACTTGTCCAAGCGCCTAAGTTAATAAAATAATCTGGTGTTTCAACCAAATAAGTTTTATACGTTAAATCACGCTCTTTGTTGTCTTTCATTGTGAAACTCAAATAATAGGCAGGTAAACCATTTAGATTTTTCTTTTCAGGATCTACTAGAACTTTTCCAGAAGCATCCGCTACTTTAGGTATAAAAGAATCTTTATATTCTTCAAGTGTGCCTTTTTTTTCTTCAAATCCTGCTGACATATAAGATTTTGTTTCTTTATTAGCAACAAGAAAAGCGATTCTTTTGTCCTTATTAGGAAACTTAATCCAACCATCTAATAATCTAAAACGGTAATTATTATCATCTAGTTTAAACGTGTACATTAAAGCATTTTCTGCTGTTGTTTCTTTTATTGGTTCTTTTTTCTTGTCTGTTGACGTTTGACTACAACCAACTAAAAAGATTACACTGAGAACAGAAAAGATTCCAATTATTACTTTTTTCAAAATTTACACCTCTTTTTATTTATATCAATATACACGACATTAACTCGGAGGCAAGCCATGCTATCACATTACTATACCATAAAAGAAGATGGACAATTTGAAATTATTATAAAAAAATCACGCTTCATTTGTCAATTAAGAAGAATCTCTTCTGAAGATGAAGCCAAAGAAATTATCGGGCAAATAAAAAAAGAACACTGGAAAGCTAGCCACAATTGTGTAGCCTATGTTTTAGGTGACAATCAAAACATCCAACGATCAAGTGATGATGGAGAACCTAGTGGAACAGCTGGTATTCCTATGTTAGAAGTTTTAAAAGTTAAAGAACTACATAATGTTTTAGCTGTTGTCACACGTTATTTCGGTGGCACTGAACTTGGCGCTGGCGGCCTTATTAGAGCTTATAGTAATTCAGTTTCTGAAGCCCTTAATGAAATTGGGCTTGTGGAAGGAAAACTTCAACAAGAACTTTCAGTGACTATTGATTACTCTCTTCACGGTAAAGTAGAACATTTTTTAGATAATAACCCTCACTATACGTTAAAAGATACTTTATTTACGGACAAAGTCACTCTTTTAATTATGTCAGATGAAAAAGAAGTTACTAATTGTCAAGAAAAGCTGATTAATCTGTTAAGTAATCAATGTACTATCGCTCTCGGAGAAACTGATTACGTTGAAGTTACAATTGATTAAAAATAGTTGCTACCAAAAAAGTAAAAAATCCTCAAAATTGGACGAACCATTTTGAGGATTTTCTATTTTTTTACTGATACTTATTTTTCTAAAAAGAACTCAAAGCGTTCTCCTACGTATTGACTACGAACATATTCAAAGGGCGTTCCTTCATCAAAGTAAGAAATCTGACTTACTTTAAGAATTGCTTCTCCTCTTTTTATATCCATAAAATGAGCAATTTTTTCAGAAGCAATCACTGCTGATATCTTTTGAGAAGATTTGCCAATGGTTCTATTACCTTCATTTGCAATAGCTTTATATAAAGATAATGTAATCTCTTCTTTATGAAAATTCTTAACTATCTCATAAGGAATACTTGCGACTTCAAAACAAATTGGTACATCATCAGCATAGCGAATACGTTCCATTTTTAAAATATCATCTTTTTCAGTTAAATTTAATTTTTCCATCTCACTTGAACTTGGTTTAGTCACAAAATAAGAGATGGTTTTACTTGATGGCTCTCTTCCCTGCTCTTCCACAATATCAGAAAAACTAGTTGTTCCAATCATCGTCTCTTGAACTTTTTTTCGAGCCACATAAGTACCAGAGCCTATCTTACGCTCTAAAATACCTTCATCAGCTAATGTTTGGACAGCTTGACGCAACGTCATTCGACTAACATTAAATGTTTCAGAGAGCTCTCTTTCAGACGGCAAACGATCTCCTACATGCCATTTACCTTCTTCAATCTCTTTTTTTATTTGATCATGAATTTTTAAATACACAGGCATTTTTGACGCCATCATCATGCACATCCTTCTAATTTCTTTATCATATTATAACTGGTATAGACAAAGGATACAACTAGTTTATGTGTCAGATAGGTTACATTTTCAAATTTGTACAGTTTCTTCTAAGTTTTTTTCAGCTGTTGCCAAAAGTAACCTGATTCGATTTAGCTGATTAACTACTGAAACACCTGGGTCGTAATCAATTGCTGAAATATTAGCTTTTGGATATTGATGTCTTAATTCTTTCATAACACCTTTTCCAACCACATGATTAGGTAAACAGCCAAAAGGTTGTAGACAAACTATGTTAGGTACATCATTGTTAAGCAAGTCTATCATTTCACCTGTTAAAAACCAGCCCTCTCCCGTATGATTACCGATGGACAATATCTTTCCTGCATCTTCGGCTAATTTTTCAATCGAAGTAATCCCAGTAAATCTATCAGAATTTTTAAGCGCTTGATTCATTGGTGATTCACAATGTTCGATAACTTTAATTGCAAATTCAGATAACCATTTTGATTTTTTACTAAAACCTAAATTTTCATACTTCCAAATCCCATTATATAATGAGTAATTCATAAAACCTACAATGCCTGGAACAACCGCTTCTGCGCCTTCTTTTTCTAAAATACTGACAATATCGTTATTAGCTGTAGGTGAATATTTCACTAAAATTTCACCCACGACACCAACTTTCGGCTTCTTAATATCATGTAAAGGAATCGTATCAAAGTCTTGAATAATTTGTTTCATGTATTTTTTAAAGAGTCTAAATGAACCTGTTTCAACGCTATGTTTTACTTTTTCAATCCACTTATCATGTAATTGATTGACTGATCCTTCTTTTACTTCATACGGGCGCGTGCGATAAACAACTTTTTCAAATAAATCACCATAAAGAAAAGCAATTGCAACTTTCTTCATTAACGGTAAACTCATTTTAAATCCTGGATTAGATTCCACTCCTTGATTTCCCATCGAAATTGAAACGACTGGAACATGAGAAAAACCAGCATCTGCTAAAGCTTTTCGCAACAAAGGAATATAGTTAGTCGCACGACATCCTCCTCCCGTTTGAGTTAGCATAACACTCGTATTATTGATATCATAATCACCCGACTGCAATGCTTCAATTAGCTGTCCTATCGATATAATAGCTGGATAGCAAGCATCATTATTAACATATTTCAAGCCAACATCTATTGCTTTTTTATCTTCACTTGGTAGACAAACCACATGATAACCACTAGCTTTCAATGCGGTATCTACTAGCCCTTCCTGATGAATTGGACTTAGCATAGGTAACAGTAACGTATGTGTTTTACGCATCTCTTTTGTAAATACTACTTTTTCAGCTTCTTCAAATCTCTTACTAGGTAAGACATTTGTCTTTTCTCGTTCTTTGATTGCTGCTTTTAGTGAACGAAGTCGAATTCTAACAGCTCCTAAGTTAGAGCCTTCATCTATTTTTAAGACAGTATAAATCCGTCCATATTGTGCCATTATTTCTTCTACTTGATCTGTCGTCACTGCATCTAAACCACAGCCAAATGAATTTAGTTGAACCAACTCTAGATTAGGCATTTTAGCAACAACTTTAGCTGCTGCATAAAGTCGTGAATGATACACCCATTGATTGACCACACGCAGATTCTCTACATCTCCCAAATGAGAAATACTATCTTCTGTCAGAACATGAAAGCCTTCTTGAGTGATAATATTGGCAATACCATGATTAATTTCTGGATCAATGTGATAAGGTCTTCCTGACAACACAATTCCTTTTTGATTATTTTTCTGCATTTTTTCAAGGATTTTCTCACCACGTTTTTGAATATCTTTTTTAAAATCAGATAGTTCATCAAAACCATGTTGAACAGCTTGCGACATTTGTTCCTCAGTAAAATTAAAATCAGAAAAAGCAGATAATAATTGACGAATAACAGATGATTCATCTGCTAAATTAAGATAAGGATTACGATAGTCCACTAAACCATCTCGAATGACATCCATATTATTTTTTATAACATCCGAATAACTTTGAACAATTGGACAATTAAAATGATTGTCCGCTCGAGCATCTTCTACTCGTTCAAAAATAACACCAGGATAAAATATAAGTGGTACTTTATCATTAACTAAAGATTCAATATGACCATGAACCAACTTAGCAGGGTAACAGATTGTATCACTCGGAATTGTTTCAATTCCTTTTTCATAGAGTTCTTTATCTGAATTAGGTGAAAGAACCACTTGAAATCCAAGATCCGTAAAAATGGTATGCCATAATGGATAATTTTCATACATGTTTAAAACTCTCGGAATACCTATTTTACCGTTAACCGCTTCTTTCTCTTTCAATGAACGATAACGAAATAACTTACGGTATTTATAGTCCACTAAATTTTCTCGGCGATCCGCTTTTTCAATTTTTTGTTCTGCACCACGCTCACACCGATTCCCCGTAATAAACTTACGACCATCTGAAAATAAAGTAACCGTCAATAAACAATTATTTTCACATAAACCACAATTAGAGAATTCTTTTTTTGATGATAGATTTGTCATCTCTTCTGGGGTTATTAATGTACTATTTTCTTGATTTAAGGCATATTCATCTAGAGCAATTAAAGCTGCACCATAAGCTCCCATCAAACCAGCAATAGTCGGTCTAATCACTTCTTTCCCACTGATTAGTTCAAATGCCCTAAGAACCGCTTCATTATAAAATGTTCCACCCTGACAAACTATTTTTTCACCTAGTTCTTCTGAATTTTTCATTTTTATTACTTTATATAAAGCATTTTTAATCACTGAATAAGCTAATCCAGCTGAGATATCTCCCGGAGTTGCCCCTTCTTTTTGAACTTGTCGAACTTTAGAATTCATAAAAACTGTACATCTCGAACCTAAATCAACCGGTGTTTTTGATTCAATAGCCGCTTTAGCAAAATCCTCAATTGAATAGTTCAAGCTTGTCGCAAATGTCTCTAAGAATGAACCACAGCCAGAGGAACAAGCTTCATTCAATTGAATAGAAGATAAAGCTCCTTCTTTAACTGTCATTGCTTTCATATCTTGACCGCCAATATCTAAAATAAAATCCACATCAGGTGAAAAATAATTGGCAGCTTTGTAATGAGCCATCGTTTCGACTTCACCTATATCAACCTTTAGAGCATGCTTGATTAAATGCTCTCCGTAGCCTGTCACCGCTGTTTTAGCTACATAACAAGACTCAGGTAGTATCTCAAAAATTTCTTTTAATATTTTTACAGTGGTTTCTAAAGGTTGACCTTCGTTGTTCCCGTAAAATTGATACAATAGCTGAGACTCATCTCCAATAACCACTACTTTTGTGGTGGTTGAACCTGCATCGATTCCGATAAAAATAGGACCGTTATATTTTTTTAAATCATATTCATCGATTGTTGCTTCTTGATGCCTTTTTCTAAATACAGCTAACTCTTCAGCATCTTTAAATAATGTAGGTAATGTATCTTCCATTCCTAACGCATTTTTATCTGAAAATTTTAACTCTTTAATTAAACTCGAAAGCAATATTTCTTTTTCATTTTTCAAAGAAAGAGCTGCACCCATTGCCACAAATAACTGTGGGTTTTCAGGAAA